>CANQQT010000012.1 GCA_947626065.1 uncultured Clostridia bacterium
CTCCTCTCCCATTCGCAAAAGCGGGATTCTCTTCTACAACACGCTCTTTGACGAGAACGCCGCCTGTCATCTTGCTCTCGGCGCCGGTTTCTCGAACTGCCTGAAGGATTACGAAAACTACACCTTCGAGCAGGCGAAGGCGCTTGGCATCAACGATTCCGTGATTCACGAGGATTTCATGGTCGGCACCTCCGACACCGAGATCACCGGCATCACCTCCGATGGCCGCGAAATTCCCCTCTTCAAGCGTGGGGAATGGGCTTTTTGATGGGATTCCGTATTTCGTTTGTCTTTCAAACCGTCCCCTCCGTACCGGCACGCCCGGGCAACTGCCGCCTACGGCCGCCCGGCCCCGGTTCGGAGGGCCTCGGCCCGACTTAAGGGGCCATGGGGCGGCCACGGCATACCGCTTGTAACATCCCGTCGCACAAGAACGGGCCAAAGTAGACCGGCCCGAGCCAAGCCGGAGCCACTTTATCTAACACATCTCTCTGCCTCTGCGCGCGACGGCATCGAGGGCCGGGATACGCGAGGCATAGAAGTGAATGCCTCTGTCCGCAAAATCCGCCTCATACGGCCCAGCCCCGAATCAGTCGGACCTGCACTTGTTTGCGCAGTCCTCTTTCATGAGTGGGCCGACATATGGAGGGGCAGGCCAACACCACGTGACGGATTCAAGCCGCGTGGGGCGCAGAGAGTGATCCAAGAGGGAGGACGGGGGAGACTTCCCCGGTCCTTCCTCTGGCGAATTTCTTTGCGAGCGTTTCTTTTTTCGTCAAAAGAAATGCGGAAAAATTTCGATTTTAGAGGGAAACCGGTCGGGGCAGAGCCCACGAATATAGCGGGACTTCCCGCGGGAGGATTTTCTTGAAGGCTGGATATCTGACCCTTGGCTGTCGGGTCAATCAATACGAGACCGAGGCCCTTTCCGAGGCTCTTGAGCGCCTCGGCTTTGAGACGGCTCCCTTTTCCGACGTCTGCGACGTCTACGTCATCAACACCTGCGCCGTGACCGAGGAGAGCGTCCGCAAATCCCGTCAGATGGTTCGCCGCGCTCTTCACGCCAACCCCTCCGCCTTCGTCGCCGTGACGGGCTGCGCTTCCCAGCTTTCCGGGGAATCCTTCTCCTCCATTCCCGGCGTTTCCTTCGTCTGCGGGACTCGAAACAAGCTTTCCCTCGTCTCCGCCGTTGAGGCCTATTTCAAGGGCGTTTCCCCTTCTCCTCTCCTCTCCGTCGCCCCTCCCACCGGCTCCCTTGAGCCCCTTTCCGTCACCAAATTTGGCCGCACCCGCGCCTACGTCAAGATTCAGGACGGCTGCCGCGGGCGCTGCAGCTACTGTGTGATTCCCTCTCTTCGCGGGGACTCGGTTCTCCGCCCGGAATCCTCGATTCTCTCCGAGGTTTCCTCCCTCGCCTCCGGCGGCTGCCGCGAGGTGGTTCTTACCGGCATTGAAACCTCCGACTACGGCCCCGGGCTTTCGGGGCTTATCCGCCGCGTTTCCGAGATTCCCGGCATTGAGCGGATTCGCCTCGGCTCCCTCGACCCTTCCTTTTTCGTTCCCTCCTTTTTCTCTCAGATTTCCGACATTCCTTCCCTTTGCCACCACTTTCACCTTTCGATTCAGAGCGGCTCCGACCGCATTCTCGCACTTATGCGCCGGAAGTACCGCTCTTCCCTTCCTTCTCAGACGATTTCTTCCCTCCGTTCCTCTTTCCCCGACATGACCTTTTCCGCCGATCTGATCGTCGGCTTTCCCGGCGAGACGGAGGAAGACTTTTCCGAAACCTGCTCCTTTGCCGCTCAGAACGAATTTCTCCATCTTCACATTTTCACCTACTCCCGCCGTCCCGGCACCGAGGCCTCGACTCTTCCCCATCAGCTTCCGTCATCGGTAAAAACCGAGCGTCTCCACCGTCTTTCCTCCATTGGGGAAGCGAGCCACCGGAAGATTCTTTCCTCCGCTCTTCGCTCCGGCGAGCCTCTTTCGGTTCTTCCCGAGGCGATTCGCGACGGTCTTCTCATCGGTCACACCTCGAATTTTCTCGAATGCGGGGTTCCTCTTTCTTCTTCCTCGAAAATCGGCGGGAAGCGCGGCGAGCCTCTTCTCCTTCTTCCCGTTGGGATTTCCGGGGATCTTCTCCTCTGCGAGACTGTGGAAAAGTGCAAATATTGAGAGGATTGGGTATGGGAAAAGCATAACCTTACGGGAATCCGGATTTACGCGTGGGCCGCTTGCGGCACTCGCTTCCGGCGGTAGCCCGGAAGCGTGGAACACGCGCAAATCCGGGACATTGCCGCCTACGGCCGCCCGGCCCCGGTTCGGAGGGCCACCGGCCCGACTTAAGGGGCCACGGGGCGGCCACAGATTTTGGATTTTCTCATCTCGGGCCGCTGAAACGGGCCAAAGTAGACCGGCCCGAGCCGTCGGAACGTCCGACTGCGGGCGGAGTCCGGCATCGAGGGCCGGGATACGCGAGGTTTAGAAGACGAAAACTCTGTCCGCAAAATCCGCCTCATACGGCCCAGCCCCGAATCAGTCGGCCCCACTACTGCAAGCGCACTTCTCAGCCTTTGCCCGGGCCGACATATGGAGGGGCAGGCCAAGAATTATTTAGCCTTCGAGCCGCGTGGGGCGGGTAGGGTGGTCCCGGCGGGGAGGCCGGGGGAAACTTCCCCGAACATCCCCGCCGGGCGAATTTCTTTCAGTATTTCTTTTTTCGTCAAAAGAAATACGAAAGGAGATTTGGGTCTTTGGACATAGAAGCAATACAGGGTAGTGCCTACGAAAGCTAATTTTCCAGAGCAAAAGAAATTTTCTACCGGCGAAAGCGCCTGAAACGGTAACAAGCCGGGGCAAATGCCCCGAAAAGTCCTGCGGCACCGGTGCAAAAGAAATTTTTCACCGGCAAACAGGCCGCAGAAATAACAGGTAGGGGCATTGCCCCGAGGAGTTTTTATGAATTCCGATTCTTTGACTTTCACAAGCCGCATTTCCGGCTTCTTCCGGGAGCTTCGCTCCCGCCTTTCCCGCGCCTTTTCCTACCTTTCCTCCCGTCCGATTCTCTCCTGCTTCCTTCTTTCCTTCCTTCTCACCTTCCTGAACGAGATTCTCAGCCGACGTTCCCTTCTTTCGGCTTTTCGCTTCCTTTTCACCCGTCCTCTTCTCTTCCTTTGCAATTTTTCCGTCATTCTTATCCTCGAATCCCTCGCCCTTCTCTTCCGCAAGCGCCGCTACATGACGGTTCTCTTTTCCCTCCTGATTCTCATTTTCGGCCTCACCGACTTCATCATCGGCTTTTTCCGTCAGACTCCCTTCAGCTCGATGGATTTCGTTCTCCTCTCCTCCGTTCTTCCGATTCTCCCCGTCTATCTCACCCCCATCGGCACGGCTTTCGCTCTTCTCGCCCTTCTTTCCCTCGCGATTTTCCTGATTTTCCGTTGGAAAAAATCCAAAAAGAATCCTCTTTCCCTCAAGCGCTCCTCTCTTACCCTTCTCCTCTCTTCCCTTCTTTCCTTTCTTTTCATCGGCTCCTCCTATCTTTTCGGCCTCATTCCCCATCATTTTTCCAATCTCATTGACGCCTACGACGACTACGGCTTCAGCTTCTGCTTTGCCGCCGGGATTTTCGACCGTGGCGTTGACAAGCCTTCCGGCTACGGTCAAGGCGGCGTTCAGGAGGTCGTTTCCGACGTTCTCGGCCGTCTTCCCGACGATTCCGAGACCGATTCCGGCCTTTTCGTCCCCTCCGACACCTCCTCCCCTTCTCCTTCCGATCCTTCTTCCACCTATCCGAACATCATTTTCGTTCAGCTTGAGTCCTTTTTTGACCTGAATCTTCTTTCCGGCTTCTCCTTCTCCGAGGATCCCGTTCCCGTATTCAGCGAGCTCAAGGAGAATTTCTCCCACGGTCTTTTGACGGTTCCCTCCATTGGCGCCGGGACTGTCAACACGGAATTCGAGGTTCTTACCGGGATGTGCATTGGCCATTTCGGCGCCGGGGAGGTTCCCTACCAGACGGTTTTACAGGACACGACCTGCGAGAGCCTTTGCTACAATCTGAAATCCCTCGGCTACACCTCCCACGCCGTTCACAACTACAAGGCCAACTTCTACGACCGTCTGAATGTTTTCCCTCATCTCGGCTTCAACACCTTCACCTCTCTTGAATACATGAGCGGCTACTCCGTCAACCGTCTCGGCTGGGCTGAGGACAAGATTCTGAACGACTGCGTTCTCTCCTCCCTTCAATCGACTCCCGGCCCCGATCTTGTCTACTGCATTACCGTTCAATGCCACGGCGCCTATCCGACCTCCGACGACCCCACCTCCGACTCTCATCTGAAAATTCTTTCCCTTCCCGAGAAGGCCAATCTCTCCTCCTTCACCTACTACGCCAATCAGCTCCACCAGACCGACGAATTCATCGGCGCCCTTCTCTCCTCCGTTTCCTCCCTCGACGAGGACACGATTGTCGTTCTTTTCGGGGATCATCTTCCGAACATCGGCATTAAGGAGGACTGGCTTCCCTCCGGCTCCACTCTTTACGACACGGAATATGTCATCTGGTGCAATCGCGGGAAGATCGGGAAATCTCAGGATCTTCACTCCTATCAGCTTTCTTCCGAGATTCTCTCTCTCATCGGCTGCCGCGAGGGGGTTCTTAACGTCCTTCATCAATCGATGAAGGGTCAACCGAACTACGACGCCTATCTCCAGATGCTTGAATACGACGTTCTCTACGGCGACCGCTTCGTCTACGGCGGGGTCAATCCCTACTCTCCGACCACTCTTCATCTCGGCATTGGCGACATTACGATTTCCGAGGTTCGTTCGATCGGTGAGAGCACCTATGTGACCGGTCAGAATTTCACCGAATCGAGCCGCGTCTTTGTGAACGGCCTGATTCGCTCCACCGAATTCGTCGACCGCCACACCTTGGTTCTCCCGAAATACCGCGTCGACTCCGGCGACGTCGTGAAGGTCGTCCAAATCTCCGACTTCATCATCTCCGTCGGCGAAACCGACGACTACATCGTTCCATAGGGGAGGATACGCTGGGGGCCTTTTTGAAAAAAGGGCCCCCAGACCCCCCAAAAACTTTTGTATGGGTTTTTTCCATGGGCTTGCGGCCCGGGCGGAAGTCCGAGGAAAAGCAAGCCCGGCGGCTCTGGGGACAGTTTTTGGCTCCTTCTGCCGGTATAGGCGGATGGAACCGAGAGGCGCAGCACCCGGTGGTGGGTGGTTTTCGGCCTGTCCGGGGACTTCCATTACATTTTCGGAACAAAAGTAACTTTGGCGGGTGAGCGGGCCGCGTGCTTGCACGCTTGCGCGGTGCCGGGCGTGGCAGAAGCAAACCCGGGCGGAAAATTAATTTTGCTCAGGACAGGGGCGGCGGCGAAATCGCACGCGACAGCGTCCGGCGAAGGTTGGTTTTGACGCAAAAAATCCCCCCGGGATGGGCATGACACCCTGTCCCGAGGGACGCTTTTCCGTTTTCACTCCTCGTATTTTCCGAGGTTGTCCCAGTCGACCTCCTCCGCCGGGACAAATCCGCTTTTTCCGCTTCCTCCATGCTTTCCCTCTCCTCCGGCGTGAGCTTCGTGAAGTCGGGATCCCACGCCAGCACCCATTTTTTCACGTTTTTCGTCGCCCTTTTCGGCCTTCTCTTTTTGAAAATGCTCATGGAAAATTCCCCTTTCTTTCGGGTTTCATGATACCACACTTTTCTCCTTTTGTCAATAGCGGCACCTGCCCCCCCGGGCAGTGGTGCGAAAGCCAACACGGGGCAAAAGTAACTTTTGAAGGCAGCCGGTCGCACAAAAGAGGCCCGGCGCGGCGTCCCGGGCGACAGCACGGGGCAGCGGCCCCGAAAAATCCTGCGTCGCGGGTGCAAAAGAAATTTTTTACCGGCAAACGCGCCGCAGAAGCCACAAGCAGAGGCAGAGCCCCCAAACAGCCCCGGGGCGGCACGCCCCACCCAGTTCCATCTTCGCAGGTACGCCGGGCCGGGCCGCTGGCCCCACCCAACATTTCGTCGGCTGCGCCCGCCGCACGCGCACGCCCCGGGGCAGCGGCGACACCAGCCGCAGAACCGAAAATTCTCTCCTGCGCGGAGCGCACATAAAAATACCCGCAACCGCGCCGCAGAAGCAACGGGCCGGGGCAGTGGCCGTGGGGCCGGGCGGGGGGCAAACCGAACTTTTCACCGCCAGACGAACCTCCGACAGCGCGTTGTGGGCCTCCTCTCACAAAAAAAGAAATCCCCCGATTCCTCTTTTGGGATTTCTTTTAATGTATAGGAAATTTCTTCCGACTGGTAGATTCCCTCGAACACCGCTCCTTTTTCCGTGTAATGGATGACTCCTTCCCTGCACCAGACGGCCTCCAGCTCCTCCCCCGCTCTCAGCCTCTCCGGCTCAAAGTCTTCTCTCACGTAGGCCGGGATCATCCTCAAGAGCAACTCCGCGCACCCGATTTCCTTTGAATAGCAGGTGAGATTCGAGCCTCCCGCTTTGCATAATCCGTCCTTTTCGTCTATATACGGGAATCTCAGCTCCCCGTCTTCCCTTTCGTAATAATAGGCGTCGTCTTCCTCTCCGATCGAGAATGTATGCATCGACACGGCGCTCATCGGCCCTTGATACTGCATCACCGCCGGGCACAGCGCCTTTTCTCCGACTCTATCGAAGAGATTCAGCGAATACCGGATTTCCCTTTCGTCGAAATTCCGGCAGAATCCGTCACAGCTGGAAATCGCTCCCTTTTTGAAGCCCTCTTCGATCATTCTTTCCGCGAAATAGTCGACGATGAACGCGTTTTTCATCCACTGGAAGTCGATGAATGGGAATCCTTCCTCGTCCTTCTCCTTCGCGTACCTCAGGTACTCCTCCTTGACCTTGAGTCTTACCTTATTTTCCCCCAACAGCTCCAGCTCGATCTCTTCCTCATTTCCCGCGTATTCGAGGATTTCTCTGAAAGCTTCCCCGACCTCCTCGCTCACGAAGGGGTCGCAATATCTTGTCTCCTCGTCGCTTCTACAGAAAAAGAGCGTTCGATAATATCGATAAATCGGCGCGAGGTAGAGGCTCCTTCCTCCCTTTTCCGTGATTTTTTCCAGCGCCTCATAGAGTGTCGGGTCGATCTCCGTCACCTCATTGGGATTCTTGTTCAGGTACGCTACGTTTTTCACTCCCTGAAACGTCTCCCTTTCGTTGAACATCTGGTAGGCCTTCACCGCCGCCTCTTCATAGACCGCTTCGACCTTCCGGTACTCCTCCCTCGCCGTCATTTCTTCCGTTCCGAACTGATACAGGAAGGTGAACTCGTCTCCGCAGCTTTCTATTTTTCGGTCGATTTCCACTCTCTGCCATCCCGTCCGCTCGCTCTTCATTTGCGTGCACGCGTAGGCGATCGCCGCTATCCCCATCGCCAGAAACGCCAAAAACAACACCACCCTCAGGGTGACGTTCTTTTGTTCAACCTCTATCGATTCCACCGGCTCTATCTGGGGGCCGGTTCCCCTTGACTTTTTACTCATAAGATGCGTTAGGGGAACTTTTTGAAAAAAAGTTCCCCTAAAACCCTTCAAAAACTTTTGTATGGGATTTTTCTATGGACAGGTTCTACCGATATAGCGGGCGGGAATCCGCACGCTATCGGACCCGGTACAGTTTTTGGCTTCTTCTACCGGTATCATTGGGCAGAAAACCGCGCGATACAGCACCCGACGGGGCGGGTTTCGGCTTTTGGCCCGGACGGGCAATCCGGGGAAAAATAAGGCCGGGCGGAAAAGTTTTGTTTTGGGCAGGTCGCGGCGGGCGGAAATCGCGCGGCGCGGTGGCCCGGGGCAGGTTTGGCTTGCGCGGCCGGGGAGGTTTGGGAAAATCAAAAATTCAGCACCCGGCGGGGGCTTTTTTATTTTCGGGCTTCGTTTTCGCGGGTTCCGGGGGCCCCGGCGGGATTCCCGCGCGTGAAACGTGCGGGAAGGAGGCCATGCGGCGTGGGGTTCGCGGGCAGAATATTTTCTTTTGGCCATCGGGGCCGATTTTGCTTTATCGTTTGCTCTCTCCCGCATGGCCAAGCGCGGCGGGCGTGCGGGGGTTCGCTTTCTTTTGGTGGGAGCGTTTGGCTTACAATTTTCGCTTTCTTTGGCAGGGATGACGCCGCGCTACGCCGGGGCCGTTGGCGGTATTCGACCTGTCCGGTGGGCCGCAATCCGGTTTTTCCTGAGTAAAACTAACTTTTTCCGTCTTTGCTTTCCCCGGCTATTCGCCCGGGCCGCAAGCCGTTTTTTCACCGGGTGCTGTTTTGTACGATTTTTTGCCCACTTCCCCGGTAGATGGAACCAAAAACTTTCCCCAGAGCCGCAGGGCTTGCTTTTCCTCGGGCAAACGCCCGAGCCGCAAGCCCATGGAAAAACCCATATAAAAGTTTTTGGGGGGTCTGGGGGGGATTTTTCCAAAAATCCCCCCTAACGCGTCCTTCGCGTCCTTTTTATAGTAATGACAAGAGCAAGAGGATGAGGAAGATTCCGACGATGGCACCGAGGGTACAGAAGCCCGCGATGGCACCTTTGAAGCAAGCTTTTGCGTTTCTTCTATGTCGGAACTTTTTGAAGATCAGACCTGCGATGATTCCCAGCGGTGCGAGGAAGAAGGAGGCCACCGAATACCAGACGTTCCCGGTATCGTGGAGCGGGATTTGCTCCATATCCTCGACTCTTACCGGCGCCGGCTCTTCCCTTCTCTCCTCCTCGTCGTACTTCGCTTTTTCCTCCGGTGTGAGAATCGTCACCGATTTCATCGGCTGATTGCTCTCCCTTATGGCCTTATACTTCCCGATTTCCTCTTTGCTTCCGTACACGAAATGGTTATGCCCGATATCGCAGAGCTCCGGCTTCTCCTTGCTGTAGTCGTGCACCGACGGGTCATAGGTGAAGAGCACTTTGTTCTTTTCGAGCTGCGGATCCGGGATCGGAATTGCGGAAATCAGCGACCTCGTATAGGGGTGGAGCGGGTAATCGAAGAGCTCCTCCGCGTCCGCGACCTCGACGATGTTTCCTTTATAGATAACCCCGATCCGGTCGGAGATGAATCTCACGATCGACAAATCGTGCGCGATGAAGAGGTAGGTGACTCCTCTTTCCTTCTGGAACTTATTCAGCAGATTCAGCACCTGCGCCCGGATCGACACGTCGAGCGCCGAGATCGGCTCGTCTGCGACGACCAGCTCCGGCTCCATAACCATGGCTCTTGCAAGTCCGATTCTCTGCCTCTGTCCTCCCGAGAACTCATGCGGATATCTTGTCAGATGCTCCGGCAGCAGTCCCACCTCTTCGATCATCTTTTCGACTTTTTTTACCCTATCCTCCTCGTTTTTATAGAGGTGGAAGTTGTACAGTCCTTCCGAAATGATATAATCGACGGTGGCTCTTTCGTTGAGGGAGGCCGCCGGATCCTGAAAGACCATCTGGATGTTTCTTATGACCTCCCGGTCGAGGGACCTCGGAATTTTTCCCGTGATTCTTACGCCTTTATAGAGAATTTCTCCGTTTGCGCAGGGATTGACTCGGATAACGGCCCTCCCGATGGTGGTTTTTCCCGAACCCGACTCCCCTACGAGGGAGAAGGTTTCCCCTTTATAGATATCGAAGGAGGCGTTTTTGACGGCCCTTACGGCGTCCTCTCCCTTTCCGAAGGTGATATCGACGTTCTTTAAGGAGAGCAGGACTTCCTTTCCCTCTTCGTTGACCGGTCCGTGCTCCGGCAGGTGGGCCGCGGTGGCCGACAGCGGCCTTTTGTTCTTTTTCTCTTTACTCACAGCCTTCCCCTCCTCAAATGTTGAACGCATGAATCAGTTTTTCATGGATGTTACGGATGATTTCCGGTCTCTCGACCTTCGGGGATCTCGGATCGAGGAGCCACGTCTTCGCGTAGTGCGTCTCGCTTACCCGGAACATCGGCGGTTCCTTTAAGGTGTCGATCTTCATGCAATAGGGATTTCTCGGCGCGAAGGGATCTCCTACAATCTTATTATAGAGGGACGGCGGGGTTCCTGAGATGGAATAGAGCTTTGTATTCCTCTCCGCCAGCTGCGGCAGTGAGGAGAGCAGCGCCCAGGTATAGGGGTGCCTTGAGTCGTAGAAGACGTCCTCCACGGTTCCGAGCTCGACGATCTGTCCCGCATAGAGGACGGCGACTCGATCCGCGATGTTTGCCACGACTCCGAGGTCGTGCGTGATGAAGACGATGGTATACCCGAAATCCTTCTGCAAATCCTTGATGAGCTTGAGGATCTGCGCCTGAATCGTGACGTCGAGCGCCGTTGTCGGCTCGTCGCAGATCAGGATTTTCGGCTGGCAGGACAGGGCGATGGCGATGACGATTCTCTGCCTCATTCCTCCCGAATACTGGAAGGGATAGTCGTCAAATCTTGCCTCCGCGTTGGGGATTCCGACCTTCCGCATCAGCTCCAGCGCCCTCGCTCTTGCCTCCGATTCCGAGCAGTTCTGATGCTTGAGAATGATGGAGGTGATCTGCTTCCCGATCGTCAGAATCGGGTTGAGTGAGGTCATCGGATCCTGGAATACGGTTGCGATTTTTCTTCCTCTTATCTGCATCCAGTCCTTGGAATACTTGATTTTCGCGAGGTTGAGGACGCAGGTTCCGTGCAGCGTCGTTTCGTTTTCGTCGAGGTACTTGACCCGGAAGACGACGGTATCGAAGACTTCGTTCCTCTTATTCTCGTCTTCAAGATCGACTCCCATTTTCATGGCGTCCCGGAGGGCCTTTTCCATCTTCCGTATGAGCTTGAGTCTCTTTCTCAGCCCGTATCTTCCGACCGAGAGGTAGACCTCCTTCGCGAGGACGTTGTTTCTTTCCTTCTTCCCTGCGTCGATTTCCCCCGCGATCTCTTTTCGATAGCGCTCAAGCAGGGCCATTTTCCGGCTTGCGTACTCTTTCAGATATTTCCCGTCGGCGGCCGCCGCCCTTTTATGCGCCTCCGCCTTTTCCTTTTTCTCTCTATCAAGGGCCTTGATCTGCTTATCGAGCGCATCGATCTGCGCCGACAGCTCCTTCAGCCTCGGCTTCTCTCTTGAGGGATCGACGGTCTGCCGGGTATTGAAGGCCTCGGTTCTTCTGTAGAGCAGGTCTTCCCTTTTGGTCTCGTAGGCCCTTTCCTCCTCGTCGCTGAGGGAGAATTTTCTCTTTCTTTCGGCCTCAAGCTCGGCCAGCTCCTTCCACGTGGCGGCTCCCGGCTCGAGCTTTGCGTCTTTATTGACTCTCTTTTCGATGCTTTTGAGGAGGAATCGGTCGAGGGCCCTCATGTTGACCTTGGTATCGGCCAGCTCTTCGTCGCTGAAGATGATTCTTCCCCCGTCGATGCTTCCGTTTTCTTCCAGCATTCCCGCGAAGGTCTTTGTAAAGACGCTCTTTCCCGATCCCGATTCTCCGACGATTGCGATCGATTCGTTTTCGTAGATGTCGAGGGAAATTCCTCTTATGGCGGTCAGCTTCCTTCCCCGGACGCTGAACCGGACGACGAGATCCTTCACCGACAGCAATACCTTGCGGTTTTCCTTCTTTTCGTTATCCATTTTGGCCTCCTATCGGTGTGTTCTCGGGTCGGACGCGTCTCCGAGATTCTGCCCGACTACGTAGAGCACGACGGTGATGATGGCGGCGATGGCGGTCGGGCTCCAGAATTCAAAGGCCCATGCGCGGACGGCCAGATTGCTGCTTGCCTGCGAAATCATTCTACCGAGTGTGACGTCCTCCTGCAGACCGATTCCCAGATAGGTGAAGAAGACCTCGTAGGAGATATAGGAGGGCAGCTCCGTCGCCAGCAGTGTGACGATGACGGAGGTCATGAAGGGGAGAATGTTCCTCATGGCGATCCGGAAGGTGGAGGTTCCGAGGCATTTCGACGCGAGGTTATACTCTCTGTCCCGGATGATGATGACCTGCGTTCTTATGAAGTAGGCGATCCCGATCCACCCTGTGATCGTCATCGCGAAGACCAGCGTCCAGAAGGATCCCGTAAAGATCATGACCATGACCGAAATGACGAGGATATACGGGACGTTTCCGATGATGTTATTGACCTCCGTCATGACGATATCGACCTTTTTCGAGAAGCCCCAGATGGCTCCGACCACGACTCCGACCGTCATATTGATGGCGGCGCAGATGAGCGCGAGGGAGATTGAGATCCTCGCTCCGTTCCAGACGGCGTCGAAGGTTGACTGCCCCTGCGCTCCGGTTCCGAGGATCCATTTCAGCTTGAATCCGAGGGTTTTGATGGCTTTCGCGGGGCTGAGGTGCGAGGTCGTCGTCATGTGCGCGAGGTTTTCGTAGGCGTTATAGGGGAAAATCATGGGGTAGATATAGGCGAAGAGCACGACGACGGCGAGCAACACGAGGATGACGATGTTGATTTTCTTCCGGAAGAAGACGCGGAAGACCGACTTCCAATAGGAATAGCGGGGGGCTGTGATTTTTTCGGCCTCCGCCTCGGAGTTATCGCAGTGTGCGAAGAGCTCCTCCACGCTCATTCCGAGATCGGACAGGTCGGCAAGCTCGTTTTGATAATTGTTTTCCATGTCCTTACCTCGCTTTCTCCGTAAAGGAAATTCTCGGATCGACGGCGGCCATCAGGATATCCCCCAGAATCAGCGACAGGATGGAGAGTACCGCGTAGAAGAGGGTGAGTCCGACGACGACTCCGTTGTCGTAGCTCGAAATGGCCTCCGTCAGGAGCAGACCTGCGCCCGGCACGGAATAGAGCCTTTCTGTGATGATGGCTCCGACGAGGGCTCCGAGGATGCTTCCCGGGATTCCGTGCACGATCGGGATGATGGCGTTCTTGAGAATGTGCTTTGTGAAGATTTCATTCTCCGACAGTCCTCCCGACCGGGCGAATTTGACGTAATCGGAGTTCTCCTGGTCGATCATATAGCGCCGGATCCACTTCATCAGCGACGCGATGGAGGGCAGCGCCAGCGACACGATCGGCAACACGTACATCAGCAGGTTCGGCATATCCGCCGTGAAGGTTTTCGGCAGTCCCAACGCTCCTCCGATTTCCCGGAAGAAGAAGATGTAGGCGAGCGAGGGCACCGCGATGATGAATATCACATAAACCGTACCGAGTCCGTCGATGAAGGTATTTTTCTTTCTTGCCATCAGGATTCCGAGCGGCACGCCGAGCAGATAGGCGGCGATGACCGAAATGATTCCTATGACAAAGGAGAACCCGGTTCGGGACATATTCCTTTTGAAATATTGGACGTTGGTATAATCGTCGGTGAAGCGGTCGGCGTTGATCGCCGTCGCGTTCTGCGAGCCCTTCACGTAGGTCGCTGTGTGAAGGTTCCGCGGGCTTTCCTCCGTCAGACCCGTCGCGAAGGTGACGGTCTTATTGAGGTTCGGATCCTGCCCCGCGAACATGGTATCGGTAATGGCGATTCCCTTGTTCACCGAATAGGAGGTTCCGATGTTGAATTTCAGCAGGTTCTGATGGATATAGGGGAACTGGTCGTCGAAATAGAGCAGATAGCGATGCTCGGTTCCGATTCCCATGACGGCGGGGGCGAAGACTTTTTTCTCCCCCTGATTATAGAGCGGGTCGAAGAATGTGAAGGTGATCCCTGTGTCCGGCAGCTCCTCCCCGGTCGTTTTTTCGACGTAATGGACGTTGTCGATCCGGAACATTCCGGCAAAATAGCGGAACAGCCGGGTGAAAATCGGAATGTCGCGGGAGGCGAACAGGATGGTGGCCTGCCCCGACGCGGTTTTGTCGGAGCGGATGACCTCATAGCCTCTCGACTCGTAGGCTTCGGTAAATTTTTTTACGTAGGTCGCGGTGACTTCGGAATCGTCTGTGACTCTGGCGCCGAGCTGGGCCGCCTCGTCCCGCGTTTCCTTTGTGATTTCTCCCCCTTCGACGAGGGTATTCAGATATTCGCCGTAGCTTACATAGTCAAGATATCCGTATCTCTCCCACTGTTCGTATTTGTAGGTTATTTTCTGGTTTTCCTGCAGCTTCCGGTACTGCATATCCGTCCGGAAAATGAGTTCCCTTTTCATGAGAGAGTAAATCAGTATCATGACGATGGTAACGACGATAACGACCGAAATCAGGCCGTGAAGAAGTCGCTTCAAAAGATATTTTACCATGTCATACCACCCTATTTAAGCACAGGGAGGAAGAAGGCACGCGCCGTTCTTCCTCCCTGATTGGATTATGAATCCGTCAAAACGGAATCTTGGCGGGACGTCCCCCGTCTCAGGGGCGGGTTCGGTTTTCGGGGCCAAGGGTCCCCGGGGTGCGGGCGCACAAGGCGCTCACAGGGTGCAAACCGCACGGGCGCAACACGCACAGGCGCAACACGCACAGGTGCAACACGCACAACCGCAAGGCACAACGCGAGGCGTGGCCAAACGGGCGCAAGGCACGCACAAAGAGTGCAGGCCGGGCGCGGAACGCACACAGGGTGCGGGGCGTCAGCTCCGCTTTTCCTCAGAAATCAGTTTCCGATGTCGAGACCGTAGCAGACCTTCATGTAGCCGAACGGCATCATGGTGTCCAGATACGTGGACGGGTCGCCGTAGTCAGGTCCCCAACCGGAGTTCAGCTGGAGGTCGTAGTTGGCGTCGGTCGGCTTCTCGTAATCGTAGGTAGCATACGTCAGGTCGTCCTGCGACGCTTCCACGAGGTTGATGCGGATCCTTCCGTCGGTGGCCTTCTCGATCGATTCCTTCAGGATCTGCGCCTGCGAAGAAGCGACAGAACCGTCGTTCGTGTACGGGAAGTCGATGGTGATCGGCAGTTCCTTGGTAACGGTCAGGCCCTGAGCGGTGAGCTCTTCGACAGCCTTATCCATGTACTCTTTGGCCTTATCGGGATTGTACCATCCGTCATAGCCCGCCGAGCTTCCGAGTCCTCCGTCGGCCTTCGGGTCGTACGCGGTGATCGGGAATCCGTCGGCCTCGACCTGCGCCTGAACGACAACTCCGAAGTCAGAGCCCTTCTTGAAGGTCGTATCTTTTCCGTTGATCGGAATCGTGACGTCCTCCGACAGGACGACGAAGTTACCGGGCGTGTAGGTGTTGACCATCGAGACGTATTTCAGCTCTTCTCCGACAGCCGCCTGCAGATAGCTTGCGCGGTCGAATCCGAAGATGAGCGCCAGACGGAAGTTCTTGTTGAGCATCGCCCACTGGGTCTTGTTCTTCATTCCGTCGGTCTTGGAGGAGACAACCTTGGTCGCGTCGTTGTAGTTCGCAAAAGCGCGACGATGGAGGTTCAGGAAGCCCGGGAAGATGGTGGCGTTGGTGCTCGACACGTACGCGTAGGTGTCAAACTTGCCCTCTTCCTTCGCCTTGGCAACGGCCGCCGAGTTGAGTCCGGCACCGTCGGTGAGGCCCTGCGAGAAGAGGTCGTAGGACGCCGTCGCGTTCGACTGCACGTCAACCCATCTCATATTGATGGTCTTGACGGTCGTGGTTTCCTTGTTCCAATAGCTTTCGTTGGCCTTGAAGGTGATGATGTTCTTGGCCGTGTAGATGTCGATGATGTAGGGCCCGCAGTAGGCGATGTGGTCCTTATCGGTTCCGTAGTTTCCGTTGGTCGCCTCTCCGAGCTTACCGCCCTGGGACTCAAAGTAACCCTTGTTCAGCGGCGCGAAGGGAGAGTAAGCGAGCATGGTCTCAAAATAGGGCAGCTCTTCGGTCAGCGTGTACTCGACCGTGTAGTCGCCGGTAGCCTTGACTCCGACCTTGGTGAAGTCGGTGTCTCCTCCGAGGTAACCGTCGACGCCTACGATGATTCCGTTGACGAGCGCTTCAAGTCCGCCCTTCATATCGAGCATATGCTGGAATCCGGTGACGAAGTCCTCGGCCTTGAGGTCTCCGACCTCGCCTCCGGTGGAATCCACCCATTTCACGCCCTGACGGATCGTGAAGGTGTAGGTGAGTCCGTCTTCCGAAACCTCCATTTTCTCAGCCAGAGCCGGCTGGAGGAGGTTGTCCCCGTTGTACTCCATCAGTCCGTCGTAGGTGTGAACGAGGACGTCGGAGTCAACCGCCTTGGAGGTCGACAGAACGTCGAAGGTTCCGGGGTCGGTCGTGTACGCGAGGGAATAGCTGTCCTGAATCTTGTAGCCCTTTTGCTCAAGCAGAGCCTTCGCCTTTTCGGGATAGGTTCCGGTTCCCTTGTTTTGCGCGTAGAGCGCCTTCAGCTCGTCGCGGTCAGCCGGTTTGATCGGCTCTGTGCAGACGAGGATCGTGTGGTAGCGGGAGCTGTCGGAGCCCCAGGAAACCGATGCGATGGTGTACGGCACCACTTTGGAAATCGCATAGTTTCCGCCCTGCGCCTGCAGCGGCACGAGCACGCCCGCCTCCAGGAGCTTGGCTTCCGCAACGGCCATCAGAGCGTAACGCTCCGAAATGGACTTGGCCTCCAGAGCCGCCGCATAGGCCGTGTTGAAATCCGCGAATACTTCATCCCAGATTTCCTGGTCGGTTCCGAGTGTCGGAGCCTCGACCACTTCTTTGTACACCGGGTCTTCTTTTTTTCCGCAGGAGGCGAAGATTACGAGCATCATTACCGCCGCGAGAACCAGACACAGTGCCTTGGTCATTTTCTTCATGAAAAATGCCCTCCTTTTATTTAGGTACCTGATAAAAATCGATCGGCGCAGGAGCCGCTTCCTTCTCCCCGCAAAAAATGCAAAAGGGAGCCGGCTTCGCAGTTTTCCCGCTTCCTTCCGTCTCCCGACTTTTCCACTTTGCGCGCGCTTCCTCTTGTCTTCATAAGAACCAACCACCGGTTCGTCACTTATAAAGGGGAACCTTCGCTTGCTCTTTGGTTAAATCTGAGATCCGTTCATTCCGCGTTCTGCGCTATTTCGTTTTTTTCAACTACCGACTTACGCTTATTATATCACTTCCCTCTATTTTTGTCAATATCCTTTCCGCGATTTTTTGCTTCAATGTTGCATTTTTTTGTTTTTCTTCCCCTTTTGCGCCCTTCCCCCGCGCCTCTTCGCCGCTCCGGCGTGTAAAAATCAAGCGCTTTTTGCATTTTTGAAAATCGAAAAATTCATAAGGGACGCGTTGGGGGAACTTTTAAAAAAGTTCCCCCAAACCCCCTCAAAACTTTTGTATGGGTTTTTTCCATGGGCTTGCGGCTCGGGCGTAAGCCCGAGAAGAAGCAAGCCCGGCGGCTCTGGGGGCAGTTTTGGGGCTCATCTACCGGGGAAGAAAGCGGGAAAGCGCACACGGGAGTACCCGGTGGGGCGACGGGCCAAAGTAGACCGGCCCGAGCCAAGCCGGAGCCACTACTTCTGACGCAGTCCTCTATCTCCGCGCGCGACGGCATCGAGGACCGGGATACGCGAGGTTTAGAAGGGAGTGCCTCTGTCCGCAAAATCCGCCTCATACGGCCCAGCCCCGAATCAGTCGGCCCCACTATTGCAAGCGCACCTCTCAACCTTTGCCCGGGACGACATATGGAGGGGCAGGCCAACGCCACGTGACGGATTCAAGCCGCAGAGGGGGCAAGGTGGGGTGTGTTCCTAGAAGTTCGGCGCTACGCGCCGAACTTCGGGAGGACGGGGGACTCTTCCCCTAACCTCCCCAGAAGATTCGGCACACGAAGTGTGCCGAACTTCCGAAGTTCAGCGCTTTGCGCTGAACTTCTGCGGACAGAATTTCTTTCAGCATTTCTTTTTTCGTCAAAAGAAATGCGGAGAAAACTTCGGGTTTAGGCAATGAAATGGCCTGTGCAGAGCCCACGAAAGTGATTTTTTGGGGGCAAATGTATTTTTTGTACAGGTAAAAGCGCAGGAAACAGTGATGGGTCGGGACAGAGCCCACGGGCGGCGCATATATATTAATAGGAAGGAAACCTCTCTTTTTTGGGGCTTGACAAATTCCCTTTTTCGTGTTATAATGAGTTGATTCCTTCTCGGGAGGTGCTCTATGTCCGACAAGAAATCCGGCCGCCGTCTGATTGCTCAACACAAAAAGGCCCGCCACGACTACTTCGTCGAGGACACCTTCGAGGCCGGTATCGCTCTTTTTGGCACTGAGGTCAAGTCCCTTCGCCTCGGCTCCGTCAATCTCAAGGATTCTTTTTGCAAAATTGAGCACGGCGAGCTCTTCGCCTACGGCATTCACATCAGCCCTTACGAGCAGGGCAACCTCTTCAACCGCGACCCTCTCCGCGTTCGCAAGCTCCTCATGCACCGCCGCGAAATCAACAAGCTTTTCGGCCTCGTCGGTCGTCAGGGCTACGCTCTGATTCCCCTTTCTCTCTATTTTTCCGGCTCCCGCGTGAAGGTTGAGCTCGGCCTTTGCGTCGGCAAGAAGCTCTACGACAAGCGCGACAGCGAGGCTGCACGCACGGCGGCTCGGGACATCGACCGCGCGATGAAGGGCGTTCGTTAGCCTTTTCCGTGGGATTTCATCCTTCCCTCTTCACTATTTACTCTTCCCTCTTCACTCTTCACTCTTCACTTTTACTTCTCCTTATGGGGACGTACAGGTTTCGACGGGGATTGGGAATCGGGATAAGCGGGCAGAGCCGGGACCTCTCTTTAAACGGTTCCAATACAAAACAAACGCTAACACTGAATTAGCAGCTGCCTAACGGCAGGTTGCGGACTTTGTTCCGCCCGTTCCCTCCGGGAGTCCTGCGGCCCGGATCGGAGCGTCATTCAGCAGGGAACGCGCGCCGTAAGTTTGCTCTTATAGCGGCCGTGTAACAAAGAGCTGCCTTCCCTGAGGTTCGTCGTTGGGACGACGGGAAGGGAGATTTTCCCTCCGACTACGCCCGTAGAAGGTCCCGACAATCAATTTTCGGACAGGGGTTCGATTCCCCTCGTCTCCACCAGCAGGCAGTGCCTGCACCCAATGATCGGGTGTAGACAGCACACTGCCAAACGTCATACCCCGATGGCGGGGTTGGATTGGGAGCCGAAGGCTCCACCAAAAATCGGCAAGACTCGTCAGAGCCTTGCCGATTTTTACTTCTTCACTATTCACTTTTCACTCTTCACTAAATACGATGGGCCGATTTTGGGCGGGAAGAAGAAGGAAGGGGGTTCCCTGTTTTCGGCGTCCGCTTTTACTGTCTTACAACCGAATCATTCAAAAAATCAATCGTTCTGACGGGCTTTTTCGGCCCCAACCGCGCCCTTCGCCGGTTCCGGTGCTTGACATACGTTTCCCCTATCTTCCGAACATTCCGCGCCTTCGCTCCATCCGGTAAAAATTCCCCGGAGGGAAACGGTCGGCGGTGATGGCGCAGATGCCGACGTTTTTGTACTCCCCTTTGACGAGCATATACTGACGAAGCATTCCCTCAAAGGTCATGCCGCACTTCTCCATGACCCGGAGGCTTCGCACGTTGCCCTCGATGAAATGGGCCTCCAGACGATTCATTTCCAGCTCAACGAAGGCGAATTGAGCGGCCGCCATGACGGCCTCAGGAGCGTAGCCGTGGCCCCAATACGCGGGATTGAGAACGTACCCGACCTCCGCGCGGCCATGCTCCGGGAAAAGCTCGGTGTAGCCGCAGGTGCCGATCATTTTACCGCTGTCCCGAAGCTCAAGAGCCCAATCGAAGAACTCCCCGCGGCGGTAGCTCCCCTGAAGGGCCTCCAGATAACGGCGCGTTTGCCCGGGATCGCTGTGCGGATGCCAAAGGAGGTAAGAAGTCACCCGGTCGTTGCAGGAATACTCATACATATCCCGATAGTCGCTGGGAAGCAGCTTTCTCATGATCAATCGCTCGGTCGAAATGGTGGGAATTCTTGCGAAAATTCTGGTCAATCTGTCCCGTGTCACGCCTGTTTCTCCCTTCCCCGTGGCCTTTTCTTTCTATTTTACCGTTTTTTTCGCCTCCTGTCAATAGGTTGGGGGCATTTTTCAGCCCGGAGGGGCCCGTAAGCGTTGCCCTGCGACGCAAGCATAGAAGGGGCCCCAGCGGTCGGCCTTTGCGGTCACTGCCCCGGCCCGTTCCAACGTGCGGCACGGTTGCTGTTTTTTTTATGTGCGCATCCGCGCAGAAGAGAATTTTTGCCTCTGCGGGCGGTTTCACTCCTGCCCCGGCCCGTCGCCGCGTGCGGTGCGGAGCGTCTTCCCAATGTTGGGTGTGGCCAGCGGCCCGGGGTGGGGCGGTTGCGAAGATGAAACGGGGCCGTTGGCCTTTGCGGTCACTGCCCCGGCCCGTTCCCACGTGCGGCGCGGTTGCTGTTTTTTTCTGTGCGCATCCGCGGCCCGGAAGCCCGGGCTGGCATAGAAGGGGCCCCTGCGGTCGGCTTTGCCCCTGCCCCGGCCCGTCGCCGCGTGCGGTGCGGGGCGCCTTCCCAATGTTGGGTGTGGCCTGCGGCCCGGGGTGGGGCGGTTGCGAAGATGAAACGGGGCTGTCGGCCTTTGCGGCCACTGCCTCGGCCCGTTCCCACGTGCGGCGCGGTTGCAGGTGAAAAGTTCGTTTCACCCCTGCCCCGGGCGGTTGTGGTCACTTCGGCGGCACGGCAAACAAAAAAGCCACGCGGAGAACGACACAAAAAAGCCCGGCGGGGCCGGGCGTGGGGATTTTTACGGGTTCATGGCGGAAAATTCCGGCGGGCCGAAGAATTCCACGCCGCCGGAGGCGGAAAAGTCCGGAGAGGATGGGCTTCCCGCCTCCGGGGGGGCCGCTCAGAAGGTCATGCCGTTGTTTTTCATATAGGCGGCGAGCTCCTCCCCGTGCTGTTGCTCCTCCGCCTGCATATGCGCCAGCATTTTCCGTGCCGAAGGGTCGCAGAATTCAAAAATTCCCGTGTCGTAGAGGGCGGAGGCGTGCTTTTCGGAGGCGAGCATATCGCGGCAGAGGAATTCGTCGGCCTTCCGGCTCGCCTCGTCCCGGTAGTCGGAAGCGCCGCACGACGCGTTGTTTCCCTGAAGCGTGGAGGGGGCGGTGGGGGTGTGCCCCGTCGCCATCTCGTCCACCGTCCGCAAATGCCCCCGCTCACTCTCCGCGAGGGTGGTGAAGAGGGATTTCAGCTCCCCGGAGCAGGCCTGCGAAGCGTACTTTTCGTACTTTTCGATGCAGAGAAGCTCCTGATTTTTGAAGTCGGTAAGGAAATTTTGTTCTTTTTGTGTGAGGTTCATGGGCAACTCTCCTTTTGAATTTTCTGCCTTCATTATGGCCCTTTCCCGGAATTTTATTCTCTGCGCGGCAAAAATCCGAAAAAATTTGAAATTTCCTCTTGCAAACGGAGAAGGGATGTGGTATAATAGAAAAGTCAGGCTGAGGCCTCCGGCCTCTTGCCCTTCCGGCTCCAAAAGGTCGGAGGGGAGCCGTCACAAGTTCATACGGAGAGGTATCGAAGCGGTCATAACGGGGCTGACTCGAAATCAGTTTGTGGGAAACCACACGAGGGTTCGAATCCCTCCCTCTCCGCCAAAAATCGGCAAGCCTCGCTAGAGGATTGCCGATTTTTACTTATTCACTATTCACTTTTCACTTTTCACTAAAAACGACGAGCCGATTTTTGGAAGGTAATATGTAATAGGTAATAGTGAAGAGGTGAAGGTGTCCGCTTCGCGGACGATTGAAAATGTAGGAGGGGGGGTCGGTATTGGCAAATAGTCCTTTAATGGCAAAATCCAAGGTGTTTGCGATGCGTGTAGTTCAGGCGTGCAAAACGCTGCGAACTGCTAAATGTGAAAGCGTTCTGATCCGTCAATTTCTGCGTTCCGGAACAAGCATCGGTGCAAATATCCGGGAAGCATTTTATGCCCATGGAAGAGCAGATTTTATCGCAAAACTTCAAATTGCCCTGAAAGAATGTTCCGAAACCGAGTATTGGATCGAGTTGCTTTTAGAAAGCGGATATTATTCCGATAAAACCCTATTAGAGCAATGCACCGAGATAAAAAGGATTTTGATTTCCTCTTTGAATACAGCGAAAAATCGCGATATGTAGAGAATGCGCTCGCGTTTTAAAGCATACAGCGATTACCTCGCGGGTTTGAATCCATCGATCAAAACCGCAGATCCATCTTTTTCGTATCCCATTGACAGCGGCAAGTTTCCGCTCCCGCACATCGGGGGGCAGACAGCTTGCCGCCATTCTTTTACCCCGACGGCAGGGCTTGGATGGAAGCTCTGCGATCCATAAAAATCGGCAATCCGCGTCCGTGGGTTGCCGATTTTTACTTTTTCACTCTTCACTAAATTTTCCCGTCTTCGTCTTCTTACTCGTCTCTCTTTTTCCCGCACCGGCCGCAAATCCTGTCTTCCGCAAAGTTATACTTGCCGCACGCGCATTTCCATGGTGGCCCGATGAGCTTTGACAGCTCTTTTTCGTTTGTTCCCTCTTTTTCCTGCATACTCTCTTCTTCGGAGATTATTACTCTTTTGGACAGGTTCTCCTTTTCCGGCATATTCTCTTCTTCAGAGATTACCACTCTTTCGGGCAGGTTCTCTTTTTCCGGCATATTCTCTTCTTCGAAGATTATTACTCTTTCAGGGATACTCTCTTTTTCGGGCATACTCTCCTTTTGGGGGCTTATCGCACTTTCGTGGATGATCCCTTTTCCCTTCTTCCATCGATTCAGCTGAACGACAAATCCGACGATCCCCAGCACGATAGTTCCCACCAAAATGCTACTCATATAGTCCTCTCTGAGAAACAACCTCGCGACGTCGCTTAAATCGTACGCTTTATCGTAGAGGCCCGCCGCCCCGAGGCTTGCGATAAACGCCCCCGTAAACGCGGTTTCAAGCATAAACGCATAATCGGCCACATACACCGCGATTCCCCCGACAATGGCGGCCACGATACCCGCCAGCATAAGGATCGTCGTTACTTTCTCATCTTCGTATGAGAGCGGGGCTTGCGTCATCAGGATCAGCGCCATCGTCGCGACAAAGGCGGCAATAAACCCATTTGCAAAGGCGCACACTTTTTCATGCACCGCCGACACGATTGCCCCGATAATGGCGAAGATCAACACGTATGCCACCGATTCCTCTTTCACCAGTTGAACCGCGCCCCCCGTCATCATGATCACGATCATGGTCAACAGCGCTCCGTTCAGGAATCCCGCCATTGCGGCGCAGGCTTTTTTCAAATAGATTCCTCCGAAGCACACGATCAATCCCACCGCGATCATTCCCACGAACACGACTTTCATTACGTTTTCATCCATTGTTTTTCTCCTTTACAAACAGCACGCCCGGGAGCCTTTCTCCCGGGCGCTTGCTTCCTACATTTTATGCAGCTCGTCCAGGATCCTTTCATAGTACGCATCGTACTCGTCCAGCTCTTTTTGGTACTGCTTAAACTCTTGAAATATTTTTTGCATGGTATCCCTTGCCGATTTGATGGCTTCCGTGCAGCTCTGTTCGATTTGTCTTCTCTTTGCCTTATTTGACAGCATAGTAAAGAGGCCGTATCCGACGCCTCCCAACGTCAGAACCATCATCCAGAATCCTGCAAAGAAGCATCCCGCCAGCGCCGCCGCTCCTACTCCGAATCCTACATACGCCGGCCAATTCTTAACCTCCGCCAACGCTCCCCTCTTCTTTTCGGTATAGAAGGCTTCGATTTTTTTGTTCTCTTCCTCTTCTCTCTTGAAATCCGCGACGGTGGAATACTCTCCGATGCTTATCGGATAACTCGTTTTTCTTTGCTTTCTGTAGGCTTCCGCGTGCCGCTCCACCGCCTTTTCCTGTAGCTCCTTTGTCAGGGTAAACATACTGAGTCTTATTTGCCCGTTGACGTCCTGCTCCTCTCTCTCATAAATCCAATCGATCATTTCCGCGATCAGATTCAGCTCCTTGGCTTTCTTCTCTTGTTCGGCAGCAAATTGTTCTTTTGCGGTATCCACCTCTCCCTCCAGTCGGATAACCAGCTCGTTATATGCAATCTCATCGTACACGTCTTTTTCCGCTTGATTGGGTGCCGCGATGATCTCATCGATGTAATTCTTCAGGAAGGTATTCTTTTCCTCGACGGGGACATTCACGGTTTTCAGGACAAACTCGAGAATATTGACGTTATTTTTTGCCTGCATCATCACCGCGTTCAGCGCATCCGCCTCCCCACAGCACTTTCTCAGCATGGCATATGGGAGCGGATCGTTCGGCTGCATTCTTTTAAAATAGTTCCGGATATGCTCCACGGTTTCCTCTTCGCTGTATCCGGCCGCCTTCATATTCGCTTCAATGACCTTTTTAATAAAGGCAAAGATTTCGTTTTTTGTCCTTTCATCCACGTTATCCGCCAGCGTCTTACTGATCAGGGAGAAGAGCATCAGGAAGGTTCTCTGATCGCTTCCCTTCAGCTCGCACTCCTGATAGGTATAAAACCATTTCAGCGCCGCCTCTTCCCTTTTCACTCTCATATTAAAGAGCATATAGAAAATGGCGCTGTTCTTCTTATCCAGCCTCATGGCGCGGGCCATGGCGCGATCCGCCAGCTCTTTATCGTCGCTTCTCCACGCCATCACGCTGATCAGCACGCAGGTCAGCCAATAATCCGGCGTCTGCAGATGCTGTACCTCCACCGCCTTTGTAATGGCTTGATTGCTCACCGTCTCGACGTCGATGTTGTCCATCACACCCTGAACAATCTTCCGAACCGTTCTATAATTTGCAAAGTCATAATACTTTTTATTATTGGCCGCCCGGATTTTCTTATTTGCCAGCTCGACGTTTTTGAACCGCGCATACAGCCTTTCGATTTCACCCTGCAGGGCAATTGCGTCAACGACCCTTTGATGCGAGGAATGCATCGATCCGTTACAGTTCTCCAGGATTGTCCGGATTTTTGTGTTGTAATCTTCCAGATCCTGCTGTGCCCGATTCACTCCGCTGACCACGGTAGACATTTCGCCCCTTAATTCGGCGTTATACCGTTCAACCCGTCTTAATTCCTGCTCAAGCCGACTGAGCTGAGATTGAAGCTCGTAATTACTCATTGATTTTCCCTCCTGATTTACTCGACGCGGCAACCGCCCGTTCAGACCCCCATTTTCGTATTCTTTTTACCATATCCGGATTGCTTTGCGATATCGGCACGATTTTTCCGAACGTTTCAAGCAGCGATTCCCTCGTTATAACCGCCTGCCCCTCAAGAAGCGCACGCTGTGCAATCTCTTTGATTGCATATTCAATATCCGAATACGAAAAGCCCTCCGACGCCTTGAGCAGCTCTTCCATATCGGCGTCGTCGATGAAAATATGCAACGATTGACTGGCATACTGCCGGATTACGGCCTTCCGTTCGCTTTCGTTTGGCAAATCGATGAAGAACACCTCCGAAAACCGGCCTTTTCTGAACAGTTCCGACGGCAGTGCCGTAACGTCATTGGCGGTTGCGACCAAAAACACGCGGCTTTGCGACTCCTGCAGCCAGAACAGGAATTGCCCCAACACCCGTTTCCCGGTATCGTTTCCCGTATCGGACACCGAGAGCGCCTTCTCGATTTCATCAATCCAAACGACGCAGGGCGAAACGTTATCGATAAACCGCAGGGCGTCCTTCATTTTCTTTTCGCTTTCTCCCACCCATTTATCGTATACCGTTCCGATATCAAAGCGAAACAGCGGCAGCTCCCATTCCTTTGCCACCATTTTGGCGGACAGGGATTTCCCGCATCCCGGCACTCCTGCCAGCAAAATTCCCTTCGGCGTTGTCAGATCCCTCTCGCTCAGCTCTTCATCCGACGCGAAGAACACGTTCTTCTTTGCATTAAGCCATTCCTTTAAGGCATCCAGTCCCGATACGGTCAACCGTCGATCCACCTTTACCGTCTGGATGCTCGATACCGTGGAATACAATCGGCTTTTTTGTCCCGTCAATTCGTATAAATGCTCTCTCCCCAGTCGCTTTTTGGAGACCAGCGCCGTTGACAGAATATTCTCAATTTGTATTTCCGAGAAGCCTCTCAACAGCGTCCCGGCCATCCGCAGATCTTCCTCGTTCCATTCGATTCGGTATTGCCCTCGGTATCGGGCGATAAACGCGCGGATCTGAGAAATTCTCTCCTCCATATCCGGATAATCCAGCGTCGTCAGCATTCCGAACTGCGCCAAGCGGGACCATACCGGATCCGCGGTAATCAGAAGGAGCGTTCCGTTCGTTTCCTTTGCCAAATAGAGAATGTTCAGCACCTCTCGGCTGTACGCATTATCTTCTCCGATTCTTTTTACGTCCCCGAAGGCAAACGTTGCGTTTCTGTTCTTCCGAAAGGCCGTCGCGATGTATGGCAGCGGATCGCTGTCCACGTCAACCGACGCATCTCCGTTCAAGGTACAGACCTGCTTGGAATCGGTGTAATACGTGATTCCAATATTCAGCTCCTTCGCAACCTCCTTCAGCATCCTCTCCACTCTTTCTCTTTCGGGAGAGTCCACAATAATCAAAGGCGTTCTCGCGCAAATATAGTCTTTTATTTCCGTTTTTGTCGAACTGTAATTGCCCATACCGCTCACCCGTCAAAAAAGTCGGATCCTTTTCACCGCGAAGAGGAGGTCTTCCAGATCCTCGTTTGAAAAATCCAATCGCTGATTTCTCAGAAATGCCACCGTCTCTTCCCAAAAGCCGTTCATCTGCTCTTTTACCGACCGCTCAAGCTCTCCCCGGAATTCTTCCGGCAGAAAGGTCAATTCCGTAAAAAACAGGGATTTGTGAATATCCGCTTTTAATCTCTTGAACAGCAGGCTTGTCCCGGCGAGCTCGCCAAAGGCGATGCTTTCGTTCAGCCCCCGGGCAAACCGCTTGACGCTCTTATTCAGCACCGCGTTCACGGTCTCAACCATTTGCCTTTGCAGTGCGTTTTTCGTGAGCTCACTGCCGACAAACGCGCCCCTTTTTGCCTCTTCAAAGGCTTCGCCGTCGGCAGCGGTCCCACGTTTCATTCTTTCCAGGCAGATAAGCCATTCCTGATACGTCGTCGGTGCGTTTCCCGTCGCTTTCTCAACCGCGACGCTCATTTCAGAAAGCTATACGGCGGCTCCAGACTCCATGCGGGCAGGCGTTTGCTCATCTCCTTGAGTCTTTCGTCGGAGATTTCCACGCTCCCGACCCTTGTCTCGTTAAAGTTCTCCCGGATACGCTGTTCCATCATCTGCTCAAATTCCGTGTCTTGGCTTTGGTTTTGTTCTTTGTTTTCGTTACTCATTTTGATTACCCCTTTTTCCGATTGATTGATTTCTTATTTAAAAACGGTTAAAGGAACTCCACTTTACTGAGAAGCTCGTTCTTCTTTTCCCGCTTTTCGTCAAAGTACCTTCTGAACTCCGTAATTTCTCCCATGCACGCGTTCAGGCTATCGACGGCGGCTTGTACGCGTTTGGGATAGGCCTTCAGGGCGTTTAACACCCGGAACACCAGGAATCCGGCGGCGAGCGCGGTGACGATCAGCGCATACAGCGTGAGGAAGGCCAACCCGGCGGAAACGACAAACAGGATGGCCGCCAGGATGTTTGGCGTATTGACAAACATATTCTGGAACTTGTTATTATCGAAGTAATTTTTAAGGCTCAGCACCTGCTCCGCCTGATCTTCTCCGTTGCTTATCCCTTCCCATCCGTCAATCCGGAGGGCATACTGCGTCGGCAGGTTCTCCTTCAGCTTGGCGTCGAAATTTTCCACCGCCTTCTTGAACCACGACTTCGTGTTCTGGAATCCGAATTTCCTTACCTGCACGTCGGTCTGATCGCTGTCGTCGTAAATTGCCCATTTGATCATCTGCTTTCCGACGTTGAATTGATTGTTTTCCAGCTCCTCCATCGCCTGATACTGCGCTTCCGCCTTTTCCACCGCTCCGTTGTTTTCGACGATGAGCCGGTAATACTCCTGCTGTTTCTTCAGCTCCAGCTCTTCCGTGTCATAATTGGAAATCAGGTTGATCAGAATCGCGTCTATGCGGCTCTTATAATTTTCGCTGTCCTGCGGCTCCGCTTCCACGTCCAAGGACGCCACAAAGGCCAGCAGCCCGTCGAATTTTGACACGTCCCTGTACGATTTCTCCACCTCTGCGGCATTTTTGCAGAACTGCAGAATCGACTGGTAGGAAAACTGCACCGGCGCGTTCATATTGGCGATATACTTCTCATAAGAATCGAGGAGCTCGTTTGAAATCTGCTCGTTTTCGTTGATAATCGAGATCCACTCGTCGATGAGCTCGATCACCTCATGCTCCAGCTCTTTATCCTTTCCGAAAATTCCGTTCAGGAAGGATTGCAGGAGTATGGCGGTTTCCTGCTGCAGCATCGTCGGATCCAGCGTTTTGAAATACTCATAGAACCACTTTTTGGCCGCTTCCATTCTTCCGAATCTCAGATTGGCCAGGCAGAAGAACAGCGTCGTTTTTATCGCGTCCTTCCTTTCGCTTTCGGCCAGCGCGTTTCTTGCGACCTCCGGATAGTCGTTGACCCACGCGGTAATGGCGATGAGCGCATAGGACAGCCAATATCTTGAGCTTGTAATCCACAGCTCCTCCGACAGCTCCTGTATCGTGCTGTTCCGGACCAGGTTTATGTCAAAATCCCGCACGACGCCCATCACCGTCCGCCGAATCGCGATATGATTACTGAACTGCTCCTTGATAATCTGATCGATTCTCAGAATGTTTTCATGGGCGATTTGCTTTTCCTCTCCATGAAGCATCTCCTTCTTGAATTTTTCGATGTTCGCATAAATCTGATTTGTGGTCGCCTGAATATTTTCCGTTGACGTGTTTACGTCGTTGACCTTTACGTCAACGCGTGATTTGAACGAGTTTATCGTTTGGTTAAGGCTGTTTATCGCTTGTGACGCATAAGACATTTTGTTTCATCCTCCATTCAGAATCTTTCAAGAGCGCTTCGTATATCCGCGTACTTTGCGTCCGCTTCCTTATACGCGGCTCTCCATTGCTTCTGTTCCTCAAGCGCTTGCTTCAGCTGCAATTTCCCTTTCCGCTTCTTTTCCTTCAGAATTTTTCCCATATCCACGATTCTTCTCCAAAGCAAGAAGCTTCCGGCCAATCCCATAAGGATTCCGATCGTCAGCAGAACCGGCGAGAAGAAGGGAATCAACAGCAAAAGAAGCAACAGGGACAAGGCGCACAGTCCTATGTAGATCAGCACCTGTTTATCGTTGAGCGTGTTTTTCGTTTTATGCTTATCATAAAACTTATCCAGCGTTTTTTCGGCTTCGGCATAACCGTCCTCTCCGCACTCGATTTTGCATTCGTCAATATCGAACCGATACTTTTCTTTTTCCCTTGTTCTGTACTTCTCCGCGAACTGCTCAAAGCCTTTGACAATGGCCTCCTTCATAAAGGAGATAGAAAACCTCTTTACGGAAACGTCGGCTTGACTTGCGCTATCCGCAAACGCCCACGAAAGGAGAAGATCCCCCAGGTTTTTCTTTTTCTCCCTCTCCGCAAACTGCGCGTTATAGTTTGCCTGTGCGATGGCGACGTCTCCTTTGGCTCCGATGACGGCCTCGTTGTATTTGATTTTCTGAACCACCTTAAGCTCATCCTCGTCATAGTCGCTTACCAGCGCGTAGAGGACGTTTTCTATTCTCTGCGGCAGCTCCTGCTCTTCGTCGATCTCGGCCTCCGCCAGGTCGTTATAATACCTTGCAATTTCGGCGTTTTTCTCGGCGGTTGACAGCAGCTCCTTCATTTCTCCGTACTCTTCGCAGGTTCTTCCCAGCATGGTATATTCATGCCCTGTTTTGTGTACGTACAGCTCTGCAAACTCGACGGCCTTCTTTGTAAATTTCTTTGCAAAATCCACCGTGGTAACTTCCACCTGCGCGAGCATATCCCGGAAGCACTGCGCGACCGACGCCTGAAACTCCTCGTCCGCCCCGAAAACCCCGAACAGATACGCCTGCAGCAAGTACTGCCACTCGTCTCCCAAATTGTTCATATCCGCTCGGTTCAGGTAGTTGACGTACCACTTTTTTGCGGCTTCGATTCTATTGAACCGCAGATTGATAAGCAAATAGAAGAGGCAGGAATTGAAATACCGAATCGTCAGGCTCTTGCTCACGGCTCTCTGCGAGGCTTCCTTCTCGTTGCTCGCCCACAGCATGACGGCGGCTATGCAATAGGCCAGCCAGTATTCCGTGTTTTGCAAGTAGGCTTTTTCGACTTTTTTTCTCGCCGATTCGCTTGACACGATCTGCGTGTCCAGTCCAATGACGTATCCGATAGTGATTCTTCTCAGCTCGTTATAGTAAGAGAATCTCGTATAGTATTCGTCGTTGTACTGGGTTACGTTTTTCGACGCTGTGGAAATGCTTTTGAAGGTGAAATATTGAGCGGTAAGCTCGTTCAGCGCCTGAAACACTTCCTTTGTGCTGACGTCGGCCTTCACGACTACTTTGGATAGCTGTCCCATATCCTCATATACCGCTTTATCCAGCTGCCCGCAATTTCCGATGAGGACGTTGACGTTCTGTATCGCGTTCTCCAGCTCGATCTCCAGCTCCGCGTTTTCCCTGTTCAGCCGGTTGATTTGATCGACTACGCTGTTTATTTCCCCTTCCAGCCGTTTCGCTTCTTGATATTCTTCTTCCGTCATGCTGACTATCCTCCTTTTTTAGTTTCTTTTTCCGCTAATAAACGCTTCCAGATGCCTTTGAAAGCTGACCGACGAGGTAGCGGCCAGTTTTTCTCCGTTCTTACTGACAAGCACGGCGATTCCGCCCCGCACCGGATTCCAGAAATAGTATCCTTCAATTTCCGGAACTTCTTTGAAATGCGTTTTTGCGGTTTCAAGCGGCGTTCTCATGGCCTCCGCGGCAATTTCAAACAGTTTTTCTTCCATTTTTAGCTACTCCTTTTTACACTTTTACACTCATTTTCCAATTGACCACGTCTCCGTAATCCGGCGGCCAGTCTGTCACGGATCCGTCCTGTCCGTCGATCGCGACGACCTTCCCTCCGATATTCGCGGCATTAAACCAATGTCCCACACCTTCCGCTCTATCCACTCCTATGATTGCGTGAGCTCCTTCGCCCTGCTCAAGAAGCCTTTCTTCGATTTCCTGCGGGCTCATTGACACCTGTTTCATTCCCGTCAACGCTTCCATGTCACTGTTATATCCGATGTTTTCCGCCGTGGCGCAAGCGTCGGGATTTCCTTCCAACCGTTGGTATACGGCATAAGCACAGGATCCGCAATTGTTCGAATAGGGAGATGCCGTATCAAAAACGTCAAAGTTGGGATTGATCTCTTTCAACCATTTATCAAGGTTCTCAAGCGGCGAAATTTCCTCGACTTCTCCGTTTATATCCCCGTTTGACGCGTCTTCGGCTTCGCTTCCGTAATCGATCGGCTCTTTTCCGATTTCCTTCAGGTATGCGTTATTCAGCTCCTGCCATTCCGGATCTTGGGAATATTCCTCGTAATCCTCTCTCTTATAATTGTGCTCGTAATAGTATTCGGTCAGCTTCTTATAAGCGGAAGGCTCTGCATCAAGGGAAGCCTCCTCCGCCATATCGCTCCCCTCCGCCGCTTCTTCGGTCTCTTCGGTCTGTGGAAGGTCCTCGGCGGCTTCGCTTTCGGCGGCGGTATCGTCAACTTCCGTATTTTCCAACACGTTCAGAGCTTCGGAAACGTCTTCCTCCGGTTCCTCATTGACTTCCCCGACCTCTTCCGCAACGTCCTGTTGGGTCGGCTCTTCGCCGTCGGTTCCTTCATCCGTTTCCAAAACGTCGCCGTCTTCGTCTCCGCTTATTTGCTCTTCGCTTTCCTCAAAGTCATCCGCTGGCGGCTCCGTTTCCTCCAATAGGGCTTCCACACTCTCCTCGGCAGCGTCGTTTACTTCCTCCGCTTCCGCTACGTCGTTTGGAAGCTCCTCCACCGGCGGGACGTCGTCCAGCAGGTCTTCCGCGTCTGTCGGTTCGGGTGGGATATCGTCCAGAATGTCCCCGGCGTCCGTCGGCTCGGGCGGCACGTCGTCCAACAGGTCTTCCGCGTCCGTCGGTTCGGGTGGGATATCGTCCAGAATGTCCCCGACGTCCGTCGGTTCGGGTGGGATATCGTCCAGAATGTCCCCGGCGTCCGTCGGCTCGGGCGGCACGTCGTCCAGCAGGTCTTCCGCGTCCGTCGGCTCTGAGAAGTCATCGGCGTCGCTGAAATCCGCTCCTACGTCTTCGAATGCGGAGGTATCGCCGGATTCGGCAAAATCTTCATCCCCCATATCGGTCTCCTTTCCGTTTCAACGTCAGTCTCTTTTCAGGACCTTCGGATGACTCAACACGGTTTTATACTCCGCCCTTGTCATTCCGTAATCCTTCACGAGCATCGCTTTCCTCAAAAATTTGATCTTCACGCAATGAATCAACTTCTTACTTGACGGAATCGACGGATTCTCCTTCAGCAGTCTGGCGATATTCCCATCCATCGTCACCAAAAACCGGACGAACGCCGCTTTATCGGGAAGGTCATAGAGAACATCGCGGATCAGCCTCGACGCAAGATAATCCGCGTCGGCGCGAATCCTGAAATCGCACCCCTCCGCGCAAAAGGCGCTATACCGGCACTCCGCGTGAGGGATCAGCAGCTTTTTGTGGGTCTCCCAATAGGTTGCCCTCTCCGCGATTTCCCGATCGGAAACGACCGGCCGGATTTTCGCGATGTCGCGCACGTTATAGGTCTTTATATGGAGCGGACTATGCACCTTTCCGTAATGGAGCAGCGCTTCCCCGACTCCGAGGCGTCCGAGCAGATCGTAGTCTGCCTCCGTCATATTCGTCGCCGTGCTTATGGCGTCCTTGTTCTCCTTTTCCACCAGCTTGAAAATCACCTTCACGTTGGTGTTGGCCACGACGCTTCTTCCGACCTTTGTCGGCGACTGATCCGCGATAATGATGCTTGTCCCGTATGACCGGATCTCAGCGATCATATCCTCCAGCGCCTCTACCGTGGATCCCTGAGAATCCGCTCCGTTATCTTTCCTTGCGCTTCCTCCCGCTAAAAGCACGTGCGCCTCGTCGATCAGCAACACGTTCTTGAGCTTCCCGTCGCCCGAAACGTTATTTTTGGTATAAACGCAAATCATAATCAACAGCAGGGCCATAATCAGCGATTTCTGCTCTTTATTATTGATGGCGTTCAATTCAATGACCGTCGGTTTACTGAGCAAATCCTCCAGCGGGATCGTGTTCACGGTATCGTAAATGTTGCTGTTCTGCTCAATCAGGCTGACCAATCGCACGACTCCGGCGCTTTCCATGTTGGCCTTGACGTCGCCTTTATAGTCCATGTGCCGGATCTTCTTTTTGAAGACTCTTATAAACTCGTACAGCCCGAACGGTTGAACGGCGGGGTCGTCTTTTGTGCTGTCGGTTTTCCACCCGTATTCGTTGTAGCAATCGTTGATTGCCGACAGGAAGATATCCGGCAGTGGATCCGGCATGGAAAAGGCCGCTCGAAACGCCGACATGAGGCTCGGCACGTAGCTTTCGACCGTGACTCCGGTCGGCGGCAGAAAGGGATTGATGATATACGGCGAGACGTTATTCTTTCCCGGCGTAAAAATTTGCAGCTCCTCGATCCCGTCGATCAGCGACCGATACTCGCTTTTCGTCGGTTCGATAGCGAGGAACGGAATATCAAACTCTTTCCAGAATCGCAGGAGCAATCCCAGCGAAAAATTGGTTTTGCCCGACCCGGGCATTCCGACAATCAGCCCGTGCTTCGTGAAATCGTTGAGGTCGATTCCCGCGTGCGCGTTTCCGTCCTTCCCTCCTCTTCCGGCGTTTTGTATCACGCCCACCTTGAAGTTCCCGTCCGCGATAATGCTTTTATGGAGCTTTTCCAGGTTGGCAAGGATTTTGTTGCTGTCCAGTCCGATGATTCTTCCGTCGTCAATCGGAAATTTGAAGACTCCCCGCAATTCGCGGATGGTCATCAGCTGTTTCAGCCTCAGAAGCTGCCTCGGCGCGCTTTTGCTGTTCCAGAACCGCTCTTCTCGCGCCCGATTGATGAGAATATCGCTGATAATCCAGGGGCTTGCCAAAAGGTTTTTCCCGGGGTTCAGTTGAAATTCCGTGACGTCAACGACGTCCAACGCTCCCCCCGTCGCCTTTCCTTCGGCCTCCACGGCGTCCATCAGCTTATTGGCCAGATCCGTCGCCCCGCTGTATTCCGAAAAAACGACGAAATTGTACAGAAACAGCCGCTCGTTGTTGGCCTGCGAATAGTATTCGTAAGCGTCCACCACCGCCTGTATGTTGGCGTCGACCCGGATTCCCTGCCGATAGCGGATTTCGCTCACATAATGCTCCAAAAAATTCTTATCTTCGAGATCGTTCTTTATGCTCGACGTCATATCGAAAATGAACGCTTCGTTTTCGGCTTTTTCCTCTCCGATTCTTCTGACGAGGATAAAAAGCCGGACCTGCGCCTTATACGTCTGGTTATCGACCCCTATGCTCTGAAACAGAAACTCAAAGGCCGTGTTTTCCACGTCGGATTTTCTGTGCATCGCTTGCAGAATTTGGGTAAACAGAACCTGATTCATATAATTCGCGCGATCCGGATCCTTTGAAAAGAGCTCAAAGAACGGAACGGAAGTCACTTCCGCTATCGCCATACTGACAAACATCCCGTTCGCCAGCTCCAACGTCTTGATCATTTCGGCTCCCTTCCCGTTCGTCAGAACAGCATGGAATACAGCTTGAATTTCTCACAGATTCGATGGGTTGCTTCGCTCAGCTGGCTCTTGTTTGCCACCACGTATTTCCGGAATTTCATTTCCGCCCCGGAAACCGCAATTTCCGCATGGAATTTCATCCTTTGGGAGGACGACAGAAAACCGGCGATTTCGATGGCGACGGTCGGGGTATCGACGGTGACAAGCGTATACGCCTGCAGCAAATTACACCGGACACTCTTCCCGAGATGCAGAATCTGACAGCTTGCGCCCCCGACGTCGTAAACGGCGCGCTCCACGATCTTTTTCGCGTTTTCGACCTTGGCGGCTTCCCTGTCCTGAATCCGGAACAGGTAGTTTTCCACGGCCCTCGAAGAAAAGGTACTTCCCTCGGCAAAAATCAGCGAGAAAAGCTCGGAGCTGAACCTTTCCGGCGCATTTCTCTCCAAATAGGCGTTTGCCGCGTCGGCTCTCAGCTGCGACCCGTTCGCCACCATCTTTTTTACGAATTGGAGCTTTTCCCCCGCCTCGTCCTCCGGCGCGCAGATATAGTCGATAAAGGCGTCCGGCTCGATCCTCAAGCCCTTTTGAGACAACAGTTCCACGACGGCTTCCTTCGTCTCTTTGCTATCCGGCGCTCCGTTCATGTATTTTGACAACAGCTCGTTAAAGAAGCTGACGTTCAGCCCTTTTTCAAACAGCATACCGACGATTTCGGGCTTGCTTTCCCCGTCCGTCGAACAATTCAGCACATAATTCTCAACGGTTGCGGTCGGTATGCTTGACACCTGCTTAAGGAGGCGGGCGATGACGGTTTTTCTCTCCTCCGCCCGGTCCGTGTTCAGGCACAAATAATTCTTCAGCACCGTCTCGACCGATTTGTGATCCATCTTGAATTCAAAGGATTTTTCAAGCAGCGCTTTTTTGTCTTCCGCTCCCATCCGGCTATCGGAGAGCATGGCGATCAGCAGCTTGGCCGGCACGACGACAAATTGCCCGCTCCCCTTCAGGCACTCAAGCGCCTGAAGGGCCGTCTGGAGATTTCCGCATTCGTAGGCGAAGGTGAGAACCTTCACCACGTCTTCATCGCTGATTTTCCTTTCGCACAGCGCCGTCAACGTCTCTTTCACGGTCACAGGATCGGCCTTTTTTACGACTTGCTCCATCAGCAAATCGGTTCCGATGAGCAATCCTTGATGAAACGCCGCGACGCTCGCCCTACTTTTTGTGACGACTCCGTCCTGCGACTCCCTTAAATAATTTTCAAGAATCCTCCGATCCTCATACTTCAGCGCCCCCGTCGAAAGGAGGGCTGCGATTTTATCGCCTTTGGCGTCTCCGTCGGGATATTTTAACAGCACGTCGATCAGCGCGGCTCGGGGCTCCAGGTTGTCCAGGTTTTCAATCACCCGGTCGGCAAGCTCCACCTTTCCCCTTTTCAGAGCGTAGCTTAACAGATTGTTGTTGGCGGGCTTTGAAAAAACGCTTTGGGTATCCAGCATCTGAAGGACATAATCCCTCCGCGCCTCATCGTTCAGCGAATCGTAGACGAGAATCAGCACCGCATAAATATCCGACTCCTCGAGAAATTCGTACAGCGCTTCTTCTTCGTCGGTAATGCCTCCCTCCCCGTTCGCTTTTAACTGCTCGTAGGTCTTTTTCAGCTGTGTGAAGACGGCTTTCACGTCTCTTTCCTCGCAGGCTCCCGGCGTGGTGACCCGAATCATATCGTACGCCAGCTTGGCAACGATGGTTCCAACATAACGGGGATCGATCTTTTCGCATTCGATAAGATTCCTTGAGGCGCTTTCCAGGCGTCGGTAAGCGGTATCCAACAGGGTCTGCCGAACGACGTTCTTGATCTCAAACAGCCCGTCGTATTGCTCCTGCCGCTCAATTTCCGCTCCGCAATAGAGGCATTTCCATATTTTCTTTTCCTTAATATACTGCAGCTTTCCCGCACATTGTGTGCATTTTCGAGCCACAAAGCTCACGGACATTTTGACACCCCACCGCGTTTATTTTAAAAGGGCAAGCGTTCGGTTTCTCTCGGCATACAGCTCTTCCAGCTCGCCGCACCTCAGCTTCGCATCCGACAACCGGCCGTCGGTCGTGCAAGCTCTCAGCTCGGAAATCTTCTCCCGGATGGTTTCCTCAATCGGCGCGACGGCTTCGTTGGTCATAGGATCGGAATATTTTATCGTTTCCGAAAGCTTTCGGATCGTTTCCTTCAAGTCGGGATCTGCGCAGGAGCCCCGGATCGCCTCAACGTCGGCAAGCACCGATTTCAGCGAAAACACGTTCTCCTTTACGTTTTCCCCGATCTGCTGAACCGTGTCCCTCGCCATCAGCGAAACAATCGCGATTATTAGGAACGCCGCCAGCAGAAGCGCCTGAACAACCAGCGCCAGCGCGAGGGGCGCGACCTGGAAGATCATAAACAGGGCTCCTATGACGATTTCGGCGGACAAATAGTACACCGAGAAGGAGACCAGGGGGATCCCAAAGAAGACCGTTTCCACGTCCGCCGTCTTAAAGGCCAGCAGCATACTGACGATCTGAACGGCAAACGCCAGGGTCACAAAGGCATAGCTGAGCCAGAAGACTTCATTTCTCTTCTTGAAAATCAGGAAGGTGAGAAGGTTCAAGACTCCGAGAAGAAGCAGATAGATCAGGGCCACTCCGACGGTATTTTTCGCTTTTACGTTATTCCTTTTCATTGGTTTCCCTCCTTAAAGCTGCTCCCCGCATTCGAAGCAGAATTTTGCCCCTTCCGGCAATGCCGCTCCGCATTTCGGGCAGACGCTTTTTGAAAATTTATAGCCGCACTCGGAGCAGAATTTGCCCTTCCGTACCTTTTTTCCGCAGCTCGGGCAAACGACTATGCTTTCGTCCCGCCGGATCGGCTCTCCGCAGCTCAGGCAGAATTTCGCGTTTTCCGGCAGCTCCGCTCCGCATTGGGGGCATTTTGCGCTCCCCTCCGCACCCTCTTCTTCTTCTTTTTCTTTCGGCTTGAAAAATTCTTCGACGTTTACCTGACGGGGGCCCTTCCCCGGGTGGGGATGCGTGCCTGTTGCGTCCTTCGGCGGGGTTCCGTTCGGGATTCTTTCGGGGTCGAGAGCGCTTCTCGCGATATCGACAATGGATCCGCCCAGGGCTCCGCCCATCATGAAGCCTCCGACCGCTCCTCCTACGTTTCCCATCGTTCCTTCGTTTCCGGCAAATTTCTCGGCGATCATCATCTGCCGCTCTTCCACCCACGAGTAGCCTTCGATCATCCGGCTGGTTCTTCGTTCCTTCGCTTCGCTCACCTTTTGATAATCGGCGTCGGGCACCTCAATGGTTTCGATATTGAAATACTGGATTCGGATTCCGTACTCTTCAAAAATTTTGTCCAGGCGCTCCTTGATCACCCCGCTGAGTTCAAACAAGTGCGAGTTCATCATGAAATAGCTCAGCATTCCGTTGATCATGATTTTGGAAATACAGTCCTTCACGTGGGAAGAAATGATTCCTCTGAACTTCAGTACCAGCTCGTCGTTGCTGAAGCTGTCCCGAAATCCGACCATTTTGAGCATGAATTTCCGCGAATTATCGACCGACACCGCCATGCTTCCGTTCGCCATGACGTGCATGAAGATGTCATATAGAGGATCCTCCAGAGCAATCGGCCCCTGCGTACCCCACAGCAGGTCCATCTGATGAACCTTATTGATGAAAAAAACCTTGCACGGGAAGGGCGTATTCCCTCCGGTCGGAATTTCTATCAGCCTTCGGGCAATCGGAATATTCGGCACGGACAGCGTTCTTCTTCCCGGTAGGAACAAATCGGCCGCGTTTCCGTTGACGACAAGAAGCGCCTCATGCGTTTCGTCAACAATCAATTGCGACGCCAGATTGAAATCTTCGATCGGGAACTTCCACACCAGCGCATCCTGCGGCCCTTCAAATTTGATTACTTCAGCGAGTGCCATAACCCTTTCTCCTGTTCCTTTGTATTTTTTCTCCGAATGATGGTTATCCGAATCGTTTGGATTTGCGTTCCTTCGCCTCGCCGAGCTCTTGATCGTCGGTCTCCGGCGCTTTCAGGGATTCGATATTGAAATACTGACCCGCGATCCCTTTTTCTAAAAAGACGGCTTCCGACTTTTCTCTTATAGCCTCCTTGATACCGATGAGGTGGGCGTTGATCGCAAAACGGCCGGGCATACCGGCGGACATTCTTTTTTCACGCCTTCTTTTACCTGCGGCGCTTTTTTCTTTTCCACGGGGGGTCAATATAGTAATTATATCGCGTTATTCGACAAAAGTCAATAGCATTCGGCAAGAAAAAAGCAAAAATAATTCGAAAAATTTGATAATATGCTCTAAAATAATGGCGGCGAAGCAACGAAAAATTTCGAGGGGAGTGAGCGGGACCCCGGCGGGGTCCCGCGCGTATGCGCGGGAGGGGGCCATGCGGTGGGGGAGACGCAAGCGTTTATTTGAGCTCCAGCGGACGGGGGAGCACTTTGCAAAGCCGTTTGCGCTATCTGCATTAACGTGTAGAGGCCCCTTGTATGCCCGCGTTGCCCTGTAACGCTTACGGGCATTCCGGGCCATGGCCGAGCGCGGCGGGTGTGGGGGGCTGATTGCTTTGGGTGGGGGTGTTTGGTTTGAAAAATTTCGCTTTCTTCGTTGGGGGCGGGCGCCGCGCTACGCCGGGGGCCGCAAAAAGGCGGGCGGCGGCGAAACAGTATCAAAAAGTGCAAATTCACAGAGCAAAACGTGGGAAAGATTCAGGTGAGCCGACCGACAGATGGTCGAAAACGATGCAATAATGTCGGCTCGGATGGTCCAAAACGATGCAAAAATCGAGGAATTGGCTGTCTAAAACGATGCAAAAATTGAGGAATTGACTGTCCAAAACGATGCGCGGCGCTGGTTTCTTCAAGCGTTTTTCTCCGTTCCATTCGGCAAGTGCGGAGTGGCTTTGGCGTTTAAAATTCAATAAAACGGGTGCCCCCGGGAAGGACGAAAGCCGACCCGGGGGGCAGGGGGATTATAGATAGCGTCAAATCAGCCGCGATGCGTCAAGAGGTCGTCTCGGCCCACGAAAGCTGGCGAAGGGCGGACAGGGCGGCCTCATATAGCTCAAAATCGGAACCTTCCACTAGAATCTCGAAGGAAAGTACATAGGTCGGAGAAATGCGGAAGGCCATGCGTGAATAGTGAATGCCGGCTACTGCGCCTTCCCATCCATCTACCCATTCTTTTTGCTCTTCTTCCGACATATGGAAAATCAGGTAGTCGATTCCGTCCGGCGTCGTTCCGTACTCAAGAATCGGCTGGCCGATCGGCGCCGCAGCCCCCAAGCGCGGGTTGACGTAATGGCAGGCGTTTAAATTTAGCGTATACGTGCTTTCCACCTTGACGAGAACACACGCGTAAATGGTGGTGTCGTCGTCGTTGGCGGACAAAAATCCGTTAAATTCCTCGTGAAAATTTCCCGGAAGGACAAGGGAAAGGCTCCCTTCGAGGTCGGAAGGTTCGACGTCCTCGGTATCGTTCACGAAGGATCCGTCGGGATTCGTTTTGCCGCACCGGAGGGGAATCTTTGAAAGGTCGATGGTGTACCGAATCTTGCTCTTCCCGTCGTCGGAGGGCACAAAAGGAGGGGGAAAACTCGCGCCGGAAGTTCCGGCTCCGGAAGCCTCGGTGCCGGTGGGATCGTTCCCGGGGATGAAGGGGCCGCCGGGGCCGGGATTCCCGGTTTCGGGGGAGCCGAAGGATTCTTCGCTTTGAGGCGAATCGCCGACGGTGCCGATGCTCGAAAAGAGCTCCTTCCCGCCGCAGGAAGAAAGGAGAAGAAGGACGAGAAGCGAAGAAAGGAGTAAACGGAAACGCGTCATGGACAAGGCCTTCTTTCAGGGGGTCGGCTGTATCTGTTTAAACCAATCATTTTTTGCTTGTTTTTCTCACGGTTTTTAATGCCCCGGAGTTGTTTTTTGCAATGGAATCCGCCAGCGTCAAAATCTGTCCCGTCGGGGAATCTTTTTTTCCTACCGGCTCAAGCACGTAAATATCATTGTTTGTCGCGACATAATTTACGTACTTGAAAGCAACGACATAATGTTTTCTACCTTTTGTTTCATTTTTGCAATACAAAACGAGGGGATGGCCGAGATCAATTTCAGACTTTATAATTTCAAGGAAATTGCCGCTTGATATTTCATTAAAGCGAACGCCCGGGACCTTTTTCCAATCAACCCCGACGCCTTCTTTTACCGCTCCGGCGTCAAACATATCTTGAATTGAGTAGTTTCTCGTCTCATCATAATAGGAGGCAACGTCGGCGACACAACAAGCGGAACACCCGTACTTCCGTACCCAATCTGTATTCTCTTTGTACTTTTGATTGAGGTTTACCGGCATTACAAGAGCGTTGGATTCGGGGGAATTCGGAGGTTCCGGTTCCTCTCCTTCGTCCTCCCCCTCATAACAAATAAATTCTCCGCGCCATTGCTGATAGGGGGAATCCGTAAAGGCAGACCAATATACATTGGCTCCCTCAGCGTCGGAGCCCGCTGTCAGATACAGCGTATCATAGTTAGCGAGAACAATATGATAAATATCATCTGTTTCATCGTAATCGAAGGGCATAAGATGAACGGTCGCGTCATACTCGTTTCCCGAAATCGGGTAAATGTCACAGTTGTAAGGGCTTCCGGTTCGATAGACGTTCAAAGCGTAAGACGGATCGACTCTTGAACGCAGATATTCTCCCAATCCCGGAAAATTTACCATCCATTTTTGCGCTTTGGTTCCGCGATAGGTGCTGAGGACGACGTTTTGATGTTTGCTTAAAGAGGTAATATTACTGCCGCTTATCGTCAAAGCCTTGTTGGTCGCAACATTCGTAAATTTATAAATTCTGTAAAGTCCCATTTTTTTGTGTCCTTTCTTTTACAGTAAAATTTTCAAGTGGGTACGACGCAGGATATAGCGGGAAAACAGTAACAAAAAGCTTTTCTCCTGTCATTATTATATCACCGCACCACCTTTTTGTCAACACTTTTGAGTAAAAATAGTAAAAATTTGCTTAAACGCAAATGTTATGCGCTTTTTTGTTAAAAAGTACGTAAACTTTTATAGAGGAGCATTCGAGGCAGAGTGTTTCCCAGAAAAAATGAAAGTCTCCTTGGTAGGGCGTTATCTATGTTCGATTTCTTCAACGCCGCCGGGATCCTTGCACGCCTGCGGGGGCTCGTCTACGGCTTTTACTAAAGCATAATCTCTGTTCGATTATTTTAAAGCAGAAGAACCTCCTTGTTTGCCCGCGGGGGCTCGTCTACGGCTTTTACTAAAGCATAATCTCTGTTCGATTATTTTAAAGCAGAAGAACCTCCTTGTTTGCCCGCGGGGGCCTCCCCGCCCGTACATAAAATATTTACGACTTTTTTCTTTTTCCTATTGTAAATCGGAAAGAAAAGTAGTATAATGGTATTGGAACGGAGGCGGCCCGGTCTGTTTCCTCGGGCGTTTCCCCATGACGGCGCCGACGCTCACCTTTGGGTTTTTGCCCCTCGTTGCTTGTTCTACTTCGTCGGGCACGGCTCCTCCTTTTGCCGTTTTATTTCCCATTGGCGGCCTCTCAGGCTACCTCCTTTCGGGACGGGTCTCCTTCCGTCTCAGCCTCCCTGGCCTCGGCGTTCCTCCTCCGTTCCCTTCCCCGTTCCATGGGTGTCTCCCTTTCGTCGCCCCACGGTTCTTTCCTCCGTGATTCCTCGGAAGCCCTATTCTTCAGCTTCCGAGGACTGGATCGGGGTCTCTTTTTGGGAACTCGGGGACTTTTTTTGTATATAGCCGCACCTCCCCCGCCACCGCGCGGCCACAGCTTACCGCTTTCAACATCAAGGCGCACTGAACCGAGCCAAAGTATCCCGGCCCGAGCCAAGCCGGGCCATCGGCCCGGCATCGAGGGCCGGGATACGCGAGGTCTCGCAAGGAATGCCACGGGCCGCAAATACGGGTAAAACAGGCCCGGACCGAACCAAGCCGGAGCTGCTGCTTCTGACACATCCCACTGCCTCCGCGCGCGACGGCATTGAGGGGAGGGCCTCAAAAAAAGTGACCGTTTCGTGCCGCAGAGGGGGCGTGGGGGGTAATCCAAAAGGGGGGCGGGGACACTTCCCCGGGCCCCCTGTGGCGATTTTCTTTGCGAGCGTTTCTTTTTTCGCAAAAAGAAATGCGAAAAAAATCGGTTTCAGGCAATGAAACGGCCTGTGCAGAGTCCACGAAAGCTAATTTCCCAAAGCAAAACTAATTTCCCACCGGCGAAAACGCCGGAAGCATTGACAGACCGGGCAGTGGCAGTGCCGCCGCTCAGGCATAGGAGGTGTCCCTTTTGAAATCCGATTCCAACCGCAGAATCCCCGGCCGCAGTATGTTTATCCTCCTTGCCTGCATGGCCCTTTGGTGCGTCCTCATCTTCCGCCTTTTTCAGCTCCAGATCGTCGACTACAACTACTACCAGCAGAAGGTTCTGAACAACGTCCAGCGCACCACCTCCCTCTCCGCCGTTCGCGGCGAAATCTACGACTCCAACATGACCAAGCTCGCCTCCAACTACACCGTTTACCGCATTTTTATCTCCCCTCGCGACATCTCCGAGGGCGAAGAGGAGGAGAAGATTTCCCGCGACCTTTCGGAGATGCTCGGCGTTGACTACGACAAGATTCTCTCGATGGCGAAGAAGAAATACCGCGCCGACGAGACGGTTCTCAAGAAGGCGACTCAGGAGCAGGCCGATCTTGTCCGCTCCTACATTCTTGAGAACAAATACTCGATGAAGATTCATCTTGAGGCCGGCACCGCCCGCTACTATCCCTTCTCCTCCCTTGCCGCAAACGTGATCGGCGTTGTCGGCACCGACGGCGGTCTGAACGGCCTTGAATACCAATACAACAGCTTTCTCACGGGCGAATCGGGCAAATTCATCACCTCCAAGGACGCTCAGGGCGGTCAGATGCCGAGCAAATACGACACCTACATTGACGCCACCAACGGTGCGAACCTTGTGACGACTCTTGACGTTACGATTCAGCAGGCGCTTGAGAAGCAGCTCCTTCAGACCTATCTCGACTCCGATCCCCTGAACCGTGTGACCGGCATTGTGATGGACTGCAACACCGGCGCTATCCTCGCGATGGCGACCTATCCGACCTTTGACTTAAACGATCCCTTTAAGTTGGATTCCGATTCGGTTGAGAAGCTCCTTTCGAGCGGTCTCGACCCCTCCTCCCAGGAATATTCCGAATACTCGACTCAGCTTCTCTATTCCCTTTGGAAGAACAAGGCGGTTTCCGAGCTCTACGAGCCGGGTTCCACCTTCAAAATCGTGACCTCCTCGATGGGTCTTGAAGAGAAGCTTGTCACCCTCGACGAGAAATTCTACTGCCCCGGCTACTACATGGTGGAGGGCTACGGTCGCCGCATCTACTGCTACAAGCATTCCGGCCACGGCTCCGTGACCTTTGAGCGCGGTCTTCAGCAGTCCTGCAATCCGACCCTCATGGCCCTTTCGATGCGCATTGGCCGCGAGACCTTCTATCGCTACTTTGAGGCCTTCGGCTACACCTCCTTAACCGGCATCGATCTCCCCGGCGAGGCCCGCACGATCTACTCCTCCTACAACAATTTCGGTCTCGTTTCCCTCGCCGTCTACTCCTTCGGTCAGACCTTCAAGGTGACTCCTCTTCTCCAGCTCACCGCCGCCTGTGCCGTCGCGAACGGCGGTTATCTTGTGACTCCCTACGTCGTCGATCGCATCATTGACGACGACGGCAACATTCTCATGCAGCGCGAAACGGAGATCCGCCGTCAAGTGATCAGCACCGAAGTGAGCCGCACACTGAGCGCCGTTCTTGAGCGCGGCGTTTCGGGCGACGGCGGTGCGAAGAACGCCTACGTCGCCGGTTACAAGATCGCCGCGAAGACCGGCACCTCCGAGGTTCGCGACCAGGCCGACCCCAACGGGAAATACTCCTACCGCGTCGGCTCCACCCTCGCCTACGCTCCCTCCGACGATCCTCAAGTCGCCGCCATCATTGTTGTTGACACTCCCATGTGCAAGAACAAATACGGCTCCGCCGTTGCCGCTCCCTACATCGCGAATCTCATGGAAGAGATTCTTCCCTACGTTGGCATTCAGCGGAACTACACGGAATCGGAATTCAAGCGTCTGAAGACGACTGTGACCGGCTACGTCGGCTGGCCCGTCGCCGACGCTTTGAAGGCCGCCACCAACCGCGGCTACAACTTTGAGGTCATTGGCGACGGCAACGTGATTCGCTATCAGGTCCCCGCGAAGGGCGAAGTCATCATGAAGGGCGAGGGCAAGGTCTACTACTACACCGGCTCCGAAACCCCCGTTGCAAATCTCACGGTTCCGAACGTCGTCGACCGCACGGTTTCCGCCGCCAATCGCATTCTGACAAACGCCGGTTTCAACGTCCTCATCGACGGCGCGACCGTCGCCTCCTCCTCCACCGAGGCCTACGTCGTCGCCCAATCGATCGAGCCCGGCACCCTCGCTACCCGCGGCACCGTCGTCAAAATCACCGTCCGCTACCTCGACGGCGAAGACGCCGGCTTCCCCGCGGAGTAAGGGGATGCGTTGGGGGAACTTTTTGG
>CANQQT010000013.1 GCA_947626065.1 uncultured Clostridia bacterium
TTTTGTATGACGGGCATGTCGTCGGTCTGTGGTGGAAGTCCAGAAGGGGCGTAGTTGTCGACGAACCCAAGAGCGACTCCCAAGGTTTGCTTCGTGAGGAGCAGGCGAGAAGAAGGGATAGCGAAATCGTAGCCTTACGAACAGGAACCTGATACAAAGGCGAATACGGCGGATAAGTGGGCATGAAGTCACGAAGTCCAAAAGGCAACCGTAACCCGTAGGCGTAAATCAGGAAGGTAGACGAGGAAAGACCGAGGACTTATCCCGTGAGGTCTCACAAACGGAGAAATCCGCAGTAACAACGAATTGTGAGAAGTCAGCAGAAGCCATAGTACCGAGGAATCGGGAAGGGCTGAACGGTTCAACTTATCGTTAAAAAGATGTAATGCGTATGCCCGATATGAGGAGTAGCCGAAACGTATATGAGGCAAAACAAAGGAAGCCCTAGGGAAAAACGCAAAAGCGTTGAAGAAAACGAGGAGAAGAACCGAACCGCCGTATGCCGAACGGCACGTACGGTGGTGTGAGAGGGCGGAGCTATTCCGCCCTACTCGTTTCTGGTGGGAATCGCGCCGCGTGGCTGTTTTACCCCATTCGGCGACACCACCGCCGGGCAGGGAAGCGCGGCCCGCCGATTCCGTGGCCTTCCTTATATATTATTCCACGCAATCGGCTCCGCGCCTCTTCGCTGCCCCGCCGCTTTTCTCTCTTTTTTTGCGCTTTATTCTATATCCGCCGCGCGGCGACCACTTTTTTCTTTGTGAAAGTGCCGTCAAGACTTCTATCCCCTCACATGATGGCGAATGCTTACAAAAAAATTCCCGGTGCAGGGCGCCCGGTTGAACAACTTTAATTGGATATTGCCTAAACGGTTAATTTTTTTGTGTTAAAATGTAAATAATCGTCGTTTCCTCTTGCAATTACTGGGGAAATGGTGGTATAATGACACAGGTTTTTAAATAGCGCGGTAGAAACAGGCATCTGCCTTTTTTCCACCGCAAAAGCGGGCAAAACGCTTACATCTCGGAGGTAAAAAATGCGGCGAACGCCTTTCGGAGGTAGCCCCATGGCAAAACGAAGAAAACAGGTTTTACCAAAGGCCGAAAGACCCGACCAGCGGCTTTTGCTCCTTGACGCCGCCGTTTCCGTCATCGCGAAAAGCGGCATCGAAGGCGCGTCGGTGCGAGCGATCGCCGCCGAGGCGTCCCCCACCATCACCGACGCCGTGATTTACCGTCATTTCAGCGGGAAGGATGAGCTTTTGTTGCAGGCGTTTCTCCGCGTCGACGCGATGCTGTACGAGCAGATCGAGAAGATGTGCGACGTCCTTTGGGAGAAGGAGTTGCCCACCGAAAACCGGCTCCGCTTTCTCTGGCATTCGGTCTGGACATGGGTCACCGAGCACCGCGCAGAGGTTTGCTTCGCCGTCCGGTATTACTATTCCGCCAGTTACGATGCCCACGCGGAGGAGGAAAACCGGAAAATCTGGCGAACGCTTGCCGAAAAGCTGAAAGAGCTCTTCCCGAGCGTCGACGCCGATTGTCTGGTCGGAACCGCCGTTGAGCAGACGCTCACGGCGCTCTATCCCATCTGCTCCGGCAGAACTCCCGACAGCGCCAGCTTTTCGGAATTTGCCTTCCGGAAGGTTTACGGCGCATTGAAGGAGCTGTTTCCCTCAGCGGAGGGGAAGGGGAGCGGTCTGCGATAACCCGCCCCGAAAATCGAACCCCGGTAAGCGCCCGCTTGTGGAATCCGCTTGAAGAACTTCCCCGGGCAATCGTTCATGAAAATCCCGTCCCACGGTGCCCTGCGAAAGCATCGCGCCGATGGCGTTTCAACATAGAAAAAATCCAAATTCCGGTTAAAAACCGAACGAAAGGAAAGAAGAAAGTGAAAATCAACAAAAAATCCGTTTACAGGCTCTTCGCGGCATTGGTCAGCGTCTTGATGCTGACGCTCCTCGCCGCGCCGCTGGCTTTCGCTGCGGATCCGGACAAACCCACCATTACCATCAAGAATGCCGAAGGTCTTCCGGGGATGGTGGAAGGCCAGTTCTCCGCCTTCCAGCTCTTCAAAGGCACCGCGCATTCCGAAGGCGACGCCGGTGACAACGACTGGGGCGCGACCAGCTGGAACAACTACACGCTTGCCGACATCGAATGGGGCGAAAACCTTGCCATGGATGACGACGTGCCGAAGCTTCTCACCGCGCTGAAGGCGCTGGACTCCGGCTGGGTTATGGATGGCGGGGAAAGCAACGTCTTTGCCGACGTGACCGACGCCGAGAGCTTTGCCAGAGTCCTTGTCGACAAGAGCAACTACTTTCTGCAGAGCTTCTCCTCCTTCGTGATGACCGAAAATGAGGACCCGGCTACGAAGGGCGATGCTCCTTATCTTTACCTTACCGGCAAGCCGGTAACCTCGACGGCTTATGATAATGGCACGAAGGACGTGTCGGTGGATGACTATTCGAAGATTACCGTTGGCTCCGCCGGATACTACCTGATTGCCGAGACCGACAACACCGAAAAGGTCAAATCGGAGTACATCCTCGCCGTCCTCGGAAATCAGACCATCAACATCAAGGCCGACCTGCCCGACGTGGACAAGAACATTGTCACCGGGGATGTTGATAAGCCTCTGGTGAAGGGCGATACCGTCGGCGTTACCGACGTTGTCACCTTCCGCCTCTCCGGCACACTGCCGAAGAACTTCATGGACTATCTCACCTATGAGTATATCTTCAACGATACTCTGAGCGAAGGTTTGACCTATGCCAATAGGGTCGAAGTGGTTGTTACCATCGGCGCCGACAAGTACCTGATTCCTCCTGTCACAGACGCGGCAACCGCCACCGGTTATTTCTTCGCCAACACGGGAAAGGACGTTGCCGATAGCGCAAAGCCCGGTTACGGAGCCTATCATAAGCTGACCTTCAAGTTTGCCGACCTCATGCAGCTGACCGGTAAGAAGTGGGAAGGCACCGACTGGGCCACCGATGAGACCCCGATTCCGTGGAACACCGAAGAGGCGTCCTTCGACAGCGACAATGTCGAAATTACGGTTACCTACACGGCAAAGGTGAATAATAAAGCCGTTATCGGTTCTGCGGGCAACCCGAACGACGTCACGCTGACCTATTCCAACGACCCCAACAGCGACTCGTCGGGTATCACCACCGAGCGCAAAGTCAAGGTGTATTCCTTCGTGTTGGATCTGAAAAAGGTCGGAAACGACAAGGATCATCTGAACGGTCTGTCCGGGGCGAAGTTTGTTCTGTCCAAAGAGGTCCTGCAGGAGGGTGGATCCACGAAGATCCTCTACGCCACCTTTGAAGACGACAAGAGCACGACCGAGGACACCACCGACTTGATCCTCTCCGGATGGGTAGAGGATCTTTCCAAGGCAACGGAATTTGAAAGCTCCGCGCCGGACGGAAAATTCCCGAAGCTGAACGGCCTTGACGAAGGAACCTATACCCTCACCGAGACCAAGACTCCCGACGGATACAATACGATCGATCCCGTGGAATTCACCATCACGGCGACCCTTACTGCTCCGTCTGAGGATCAGCCCCTTGATCTGACCGGTCTTAAGGCTAGCTTGAAAGAGGGCGACAATCGCAACGACGTAGCTTTTGATCCTTCGAGCGTGCCGGAAGGTAAGGTCGGCGCCACTCTCGTAAACGTGAAAGCGCCCTTCCTGCCCTTCACCGGAGGCATCGGTACCGTGATCTTCTATACCGTGGGCGGACTGATGATCGCCGGCGCCGCTATCTTCCTTGTCATGATGACGGTGAGAAGCGGTAAAAAGAGCCACTGAACTTTTTCCACCGTGCCCGGGGCGGTTTTCCGCCGCCCCGGATACGGCGGTAGGGAGAGCCTTATGAATCCGACAGAAAAAAAGGACAAACCGAAAAGCCGCCGCCGCGTCCTTCCCATCCTTCTGGCGCTTGTTGTTCTTGTTCTTGGACTTTCCCTCCTGCTGTATCCGACGGTAGCCGATTACGTCAATTCTCTCGGCTATAAACGGGTGATTCGTCAATACGAAGAAGAGGTTCAGGCCCTCGACGATACCGAGCGGAATGCGATGCTGGCGGAAGCCTACGCGTGGAACGCCGCGCTCTACGCCGAAAGCCCGAAGCTCCGCGCCCTGAGGGATGAGCAGAGGGAAGAGTACAACCGCATTCTCAATCCCTTCGGAAACGGCGTCATCGGGTATATCGAGATCGAATCGATTCACATCTATCTCCCGATCTATCACGGTACGGGAGAGAATGTTCTGCACAGCGGGATCGGTCATCTTGAGGGATCCTCTCTCCCGGTCGGGGGAGCCGGAACCCACGCCCTGCTGTCGGGACACAGCGGCTTGCCGTCCTCCAAGCTCTTTACCAACATCGACCGGCTGGAGGCGGGGGATACCTTCGTTCTGCATATTCTCGGAGAGGAGCTTACCTACCGGGTGGAATCGAAGGTGAAGGTGCTTCCCGAGGAGGCGGAAAAGCTCCTCATAGAAGAAGATAAGGACATCTGTACCCTGATGACCTGCACGCCCTACGGCGTCAATACACACCGGCTTCTGGTGCGGGGAATCCGGGTTGACTGACTGACGGAGCCTTACGCGGGAGAAACCGTATGGGAAACAAAAACCGAGCCGAAAAAAAGACCGGCGGGAAGCTGTCTTCCGTTCTGCTTGTGATTTTTCTTCTGGTTGCCGGGCTGTTTTTTTTGATTTATCCGCCGCTTGCCGACTATATCAATACCTCCGATAACCGAAAGACCATCGGCGGGTATCGGGACAGCGTCGAAGAGATGGCGCCGGAGGATTACGGAGATATCCTCGCCGCCGCCGAGGAATACAACGCCAATCTCTTTCTGCAAAGCCCCTTCATCGCGGAGCTTACCGAGGAAAAGCGGGAGGAATATAAAAGCCTCCTCGACGTCTCGGGAACCGGGGTAATCGGATATGTGGAAATTGATAAGATTCACGTGTATCTCCCCATCTATCACGGAACCGGAAACGATATTCTGCAAAAGGCCATCGGGCATCTGGAGGGCTCCTCCTTCCCGGTGGAGGGAGAAAGCGTCCATGCCGTGATTTCCGGCCATACCGGCTTGCCCTCCGCACGCCTCTTTACCGATATCGACCAGCTCAAGGTCGGCGATACCTTTGTGGTGCACGTGCTGAACGAGACGCTGACCTATGAAATTGAAACGGTGCGCAAAGTTCTGCCCGACGAGCTTCAGGATCTCCAGATTGAGGAGGGAAGGGAGCTCTGCACGCTGATGACCTGTACCCCTTACGGGGTCAATTCCCACCGCCTTGTGCTGACGGGCTTCCGGATTGAGACGCCGGAGCAGGAAAAGCCCGAGGTCGGGGAAAAGCCGTCGATTCCGATCGCCGCGCAGTGGGACTATACACAGCTCATTCCGCCGATCATTATCATTACCGCCGCCGTCTTTTTCATTCCCACGTCCTTGATTTTGGTGAAAAGAAGGATGAGGAGCCTTTCAGGAAAGGAAAAGGATCTATGAACAATAGAAAGAAGTCTTCGTTTCTTACGCGTTTTGTGCCGGTTCTTTTGGCGACGCTCTGTCTTGCCGTTCTGCTTTCTTTTCCGCTTCTGGCGGAGGAGGAGGGAAGAATTGAGCTTTCCTTCAAGCATGAAAATACCGAAATCACCGGAGCGGAATTTTTTCTGTACCGCGTCGCCGAGTGGAAAAACGGCGGCTACGTTCTGACCGGTGAGTTTGCCGACTATCCGATTCTGCTTCCCGACGAAAACGACGGGGAGGAGTGGATGGCCGCCGCCTCAACCCTCGCCGCCTATACGCTGAGCGACGATCCGACGGCGGTCGGACACGGCCTTACCGACGAGCTCGGAAGGGTCAGCTGGGAAGGCCTTGCCGACGGACTTTATCTGGCTGTCGGAAGACCGGTAACGGTGGGGGAAACCCTCTTTCTGCCGCAGCCGATGCTGATTCCCATTCCCTATGAGGGAGAGGAAAGAGAGCCGACGCGGGATATCGTCGCCGAGGTGAAATACGACTTCCGGGAGCCGGAGGGAAAGACTCTGGAGCGCCGTGTCCTGAAGGTTTGGGAGAATAACGGACAGGATAAGAAGCAACCGAAAAGCATCACGGTAGTGCTTCTCTGCGACGGGGAGCCCTACGATGAGCAGACTCTGGGCCCGGATAACAATTGGCGCTACGTCTGGGAAGAGCTTGACGCTTCCCACGATTGGCAGATCATCGAGAAGGACGTGCCGGACGGCTATACCGTCAAGGTTGAGCGGGAGGGGGTCACCTTTGTGATGACCAACACCCACGAGCCGCCGCCTCCCTCCTCCACGACAACCGGAAAGGATACCGAGCCGGATCTCCCGCAAACCGGTATGCTCTGGTGGCCGGTGCCTATCCTGCTCGGCGGAGGAATCCTCTTTATGGGAGTCGGAATTTACGCCGTTTGCAGTAAAAAGGGGAAACGGGATGAGTAAGCGGGTAGGCGTGATTCTGCTCAGCCTCGGACTGCTTCTCGTGCTTGCCGCGTTTCTCTTTGTAGGATATAATCTGTGGGACGACCGCCGGGCGGAGGCGTCGGTGGAGGGAGTCCTCGACCAGCTTCTTGAAAAGATTCCCGACGCGCCGACCGCCCCCTCCACACCGTCAAATCCTCCCGTTTCCACCCCCTCGGGAGGGCAGGAGCAGACGCTCCCTGACTGGCAGCTCGATCCCAACCGCGAGATGCCGGCGGTGGAAATCGACGGATACCGGTATATCGGAACGGTCAATATTCCTTCCATCAGCCGGGAGCTGCCGGTGATGGAGACCTACAGCCTGAAACAGATGAAGAAGGCGCCCTGCCGCTATGCCGGGTCGGTTTATCTCGACAACATGGTGATCTGCGCGCATAATTACGTCTCTCACTTCGGGAGGCTAAAGAATCTTGCCCCCGGCGATGAAGTGATTTTTACTGACATGGACGGAAATGTTTTCTCCTATACCGTGTCAAAGGTCGAAACGCTGGCCGGAAAAGCGGTGGAGGAAATGAAAACCGGGGACTGGGATCTGACGCTCTTCACCTGCAACGCGAGCGGACGGTCAAGAATCACGGTTCGCTGTGTGAAAAAGGGATAACGAGAGCGAAAAAGGCCCGCAAAAACACAACCCGCAAACACAAAGCCGGGCCCGACGCCCCAAATGCCGGGCGCACAAGCGCGAAGCCGCAAGCGCACCGTATAACGAAACAACGTAACCCCGCCGGGGATTGTTCCGGCGGGGCCATTTTCTATCTTATGCAATTTTGCGCCGCACTGTAAGCGCCGCCACGCGGAAGGGAAGAGTCCGCCGCTTCGGCAGAATCTACCGTATTATCCCGGCGAAGTCCGGCACGCGGAAAGCGTCGCGCTTTTTGTCAAAGCGGAGCTTCTCCGTTTTCGTCGAATTCGACCGCGGTGATCCGCGTCCCGTTCTTGTCAAGGTATTCGACAATCACCGACTTCGTCTCGGGAACCACCCCGCGAATGGCCGTGAGGGAGGCGTGGAAGGAGTCGGCGCTTTCGACCATCGCCTGGTCAAGGGCGACCTTCATCTCGGCATTCGAGGAGGGAAGGTCGATTTTGTAGCGGTAGGAATAGACGAGCGAACCGTTCTGACCGAAAATGTCAAAGTCCATCATGTCGCCGAGCGACTCGCGGATCTCATCGAAGGAGGAGGAAATCGACTGCAGGTAGGCGTTGATTCTGTCGTCCACCGAGCCCTCCGCGCCCGTCGTGCCTCCCGCTTGCGGGCCGATGATGGTTTCTCCGCCGTCGTTGATGATGATCGCGGTAATCAGCGTTCCGTTTTTGTCGAGGTATTCGACGATCACCGAAGTCGTTTCAGGAACCTCCGCGCGAATGGCCGTGAGAGCGGCGCGGAGGGAAGAGACGTTCTTTTTTATATCGGCGTCAAGGGTGGCTTTCACTTCGGCATTCGAGGTGGGAAGGTCGATTTTGTAGCGGTAGGAATAGACAAGCGATCCATCCCGACCGAAGATATCGAAGGACATCGTATCGCCGAGAGATTCGCGCACCGCGTCGAAGGAGGAATCGATCGATTTCAGATAGGCGTCGATTTTTTCGTCAACGGAAGCGGTCGCCGAGGCGGTGGTATCGGGCACTTCGGGCTCGGTAACAGCCGGTGCGGTGGCGGCGGGCTCGGTGACGGCCGGCGTCGTTTCAGAGCCGGGAGTGGCCTGCGTTCCAGAGTCGACGGGGGCCGCCTCGGAATCGGAGGGCTTCGACGCATCGGATTCGCTTCCGTCGGAGGGGGCCTGTGTGCCGTCGGCTCCCGTCTGGAACTGGAAGGGCGGGGTGCCGCCGTTTTTACAGGAAATCAGCGAAAGGGAAAAGGAAACGCATAAAAGTAGGGCAAGAGCGAAAGAAAAAATTTGCGAAAGAAATTTCTTTGACATAAAAATGCCTCCTCAAAAGAATCGCGGGCGCTCAGGCGAAGAATGCCCGGCGGACGGTACGGCGGGGAATTTTCCCGCCGAAAACGATTTTATTATAACAGATATTCGCGAAAAAGTCAATACTGACGGAAAAATTCCGTGTGGGCGTAAGAATTTTTTACGGGCAAGGCGCGAAAAAGGCGGAAAAATTACCGCGCGTAGCCTCCTCGCCCCTTTGCGGGCGGCCCTCAATAGGCCGGAGAGTCGAATTTTCCCCGAACGATTGATTTTTTTCGCGCTTTATGATATAATGAAAAAAATCTTAATATCCGGAGAAATTTTCCTTGATTAACCGATTTTTTATGCCCGATTATTGCTTCGACGATATCTACGCCATCACGCCGGAGTTCCTTGTGAGCCTCGGCGTCAAGCTGGTTCTGCTCGATATCGACAATACCCTCGTTCCCTACGAGGAGCCCCTTCCCACCGCACCGGTGCTCAAGTGGCTCGCAGGACTTGATGAAAAGGGAATCGCGGCGGCCTTCATTTCCAACAACGAAAGGGAGCGCGTCGAGACCTTCAACCGGGGCTTGCAGTATTACGCCTCGTGGAAAAGCAAAAAGCCCTCGGTGCGTTACTACCGGAAGGCGATGGAGAAAAACGGCGTCGGAAGGGAAGGGACCGCCGTCATCGGGGATCAGATTTTCACAGACGTCTGGTCGGCCAAGCGCCTCGGCGTCCCGGCCCTTCTCGTGAAGCCGATCCGCGACAAAAAAACGCTTCTGTTCCGCTTCAAGCGAGCGCTGGAAAAGCCGATTTTAAGGCGCTTCCGCAGACGGGAGGAAAAAGAGACCGCCCGGCGGAAAGAAGGGAAGAAGCTGTGACCGGGCGGGGAGGGGAAGGCCTTCTCTGTCCCCTCTGCAAGGGCGTTCTGTCGCGGGAAGGCGGCTCGCTGGTCTGCGGGAAGGCGCACCGCTTCGACCTCTCGGCGGAGGGGTACGTCAATCTTGCCGTCGGAAAAAGCGGCGCGGGGGATAACCGCGCCATGTGCCGGGCGAGGCGGGATTTTCTCGTGGCGGGATATTACCGCCCCTTTGCCGAGGGGATCGGAAGAGCGCTTGCCGCCGCGATGGCTACGCCGGGCGTCGTCTGTGACGCCGGATGCGGGGAGGGCTATTATCTCCGGGCGGCAAGGGAATTTCTGCCAACCTGTTCCTTTATCGGCTTTGATCTGGCCAAGGATTCTATCCGCTTCGCCGCCAAGGCCGAGCGGGGACGGGAGGACGCCGCCTTTTTCGCCGTCGCCGGGATTTTCGATATGCCGCTTCCAGACGCCTCCTGCGCGGCGGTGACTTCGGTCTTCGCCCCGGTTCCGGCAGAGGAGGCGCGGCGAGTGCTAGGGGAAACCGGGGTGCTTCTCGTCGCCCGGCCGGGGGCTCGGCACCTCTCCGGAATGAAGGAAATTCTCTATAAAGCGCCCTACGACAACCCCGAAAAGCCGCTTTCCTTTCCCGGCTTCCGCCTCCTCTCGGAGGAACGGATTTTCTACCGGGCCGATATCGGGAAGGACGATATGAAAAACCTCTTTTACATGACCCCCTATTGCTACAAAACGGCCAAGGAGGACGCCGAACGCTTCTTTGCCTGCGGCGGCTTTTTCACCGAGCTTGATTTTCTGATTTCTCTTTTCAGAAAGGAGCCGCTCTGACCGGAGGCGCGGAGGAAAAGCGCGGCGGAGCCGCTGGAAAAAAATCCGGTAAAGCGGGCAACCCAAGAACCGGAGATGATTGGGGCCGCAAAAGCGCGAAATGTGACGGAAGGAGTGCGAAAATGGTTTCCTTTGAGGAAAAAATCGGCGGAAGGCTCTGCCGCTTCCGGGAGGAAGGGAACGGCGGCCCGGTTCTGCTTCAACCGCTCGAGGAGGAGCGGGGGGAAACGCTCGACCGGGAGGCCGCGGCCATCTGGGAAACGGCGAAGGGCGTACCCTTTTCGATGGTCGCCTTTTCGCTCTCCGACTGGGATAAGGAGCTGACGCCGTGGGAGGCCCCGCCGGTCGCGGGAAAGATCCCCTTCGGCGGCGAGGCAAAAAAGACGCTTGCCTTTCTCACCGAAGCCCTGCTCCCGGCGCTGGAGAACCGGTACGGGAAGGGCGCAAGGTTTTTCCTCGGCGGCTATTCCCTCGCCGGGCTGTTTTCCCTCTACGCCGCGACCGTGTCGCCCCGTTTCGCGGGAATCGCCGCCGTTTCGCCCTCGGTCTGGTATCCCGGATGGACCGACTACTGCCGCACCCGGGAGCTCCTCGCCGAGAAGGTCTATCTCAGCCTCGGCACCAAGGAGGAAAAGACCCGTCATCCGGTGCTTTCGCGGGTGGGAGAATGCTTGCGGGAACAGTACGAAGCGGCTTGTAACAGCGCCTCCGTCCGAAGAAAAATACTTGAATGGAACCCCGGCGGACACTTCACCGACCCCGAGGGCCGGGTCGCCAAGGGCTTTCTCTGGCTGATGGGATGCCGAAATGCCGGGGAAAACAGGCAATAAAAAGGCCGGAGAAAAGGTGAAAACGCTTCTCTCCGGCTCCGACGGGCTTTCTGCCCGCCCGGTTGTTTCCTTATTTCAATGTTTTTTCAATGTTTTAAAATTCCGCCTTCATGACGAATGCGTCGAGGCCCCCACGGTTGGCCTCTTTCGCGCACGGGATGCGCGGGCGGAGCTATTGCTCATGGCTCTCTTTCTTCAAACGGAAGCCACACCTGAACGCCCATTTCGGCGGAGGGCTTGAGTCTACAGTAGAGAAAATCCTTCGCCCGCGCCGCCACCTCGCGCAGGTCGCGTATCCATTGCCCACGGTAGGGACGGGGATCCGACGCCACGCCGTAGGCCTCCATTCCGAAGCTCTTCGCAATGTAAATCGCCCGGTAGAGGTGATATTTCTGCGTCACGATGACGATTTTTTGGAAGCCGTATTGCCTCGCGGCACGGAAAAGGCTGTCGTAGGTCGAAAGGCCGTACCCGTCGGTCAGAATGGCGGTGGAAAGTACGCCGTTTTCCTCCGAAACGCGCTTCATGGCCCCTACCTCGTCGTAGGAGGCCATCCGGCTGTCTCCGCTGAGAAGAAGGGTGTCCGAGACGCCCCGCAGGTAAAGGTCGACGCCTTGCAGAATCCGATCCTCAAGCATGGGGGAGGGCGTGCCGTCCTTTTTCACCATACAGCCGAGGACGAGAATGCAGTCGACGTCTCTCAGCTCCTCGGCCTCCTCCGGGGTGAGAATTGAGCCGGAGGCCGCGCCCTTGACGGCGGCGTTGATGCAAAAGAGGAAAATCCCTCCGAGAAGTCCCCCGATAAGCGCGACGAGAATAAGAATTTTCAAAACTCTCCGAAAGACGGCAAGGCGGCCTTTTTCAGCCCCGCGTTTCTTTGTTTCGCTTCCCATGTTTTCTCCCTTCTGTCCGATATAAACGGCCCACCGCGCTCATATATTGGAAAAAGTGGGCATTCCCGCCGAGCGGCGGAAGCCTTCGTTTCCGGCGTCCCTTCCGGTTGTTTTTCTCTTGTTTAGCGATCGTTTCGCTCTCTTTTAGAGATCTTTCCGCTCTATTTTATGTAATCGCCGCGTTTTTATTCCGCCCCCCCGCCGCGCGGGCACAGCTTGCGGTTTTCGCGGCAGTATCGGCGGGCAGTCCATTTTGCAGAATCGTTCGCGTTTTTATTCCGCCACCCCGCCGTGCGGGCACAGCTTTCGGTCTTTCACGGCAGTATCGGCGGGCAATCCATTTTTGCAGAATCGTTTAAGCCTTTATTCCGTCAAAATATCCGCGCCGGGCGCGTTTCAAGCTTCCCGGATTTGGGCGGCGGATATAACGCGCCGTCAAAAAAGCTTTCCGGCGGTACCGATTATTATATCACAAAGAAAACGACAAATCAAGCCCCGCCTTTTGAAAATCATCCCTCCGAAGCCTGCGTTTTTTCAGCTTTTTTCCTTTTGATAAAAAATTTACAATTATCTTTTGACTATTGCCCCGGTTTATGATATAATAAACGCATATGCGGCAATGCTCCGCTTTTTGCGGGGAAGAAACCGCCGCCGAACGGAGCATTCATGATTATTCTGGGAATCGACCCCGGGCTGGCGATTGTCGGCTACGGAGTCATCGAATATCAGGCGCCGAGCTTCAAAACGCTCGCCTACGGGGCGATCACTACCCCGGCGCATACCCCGGTCGAGGACCGACTCAGCGAAATTTTTGACGGAATGACCGAGCTCATCGAAATGTATCACCCCGCCGATATGGCGATTGAGGAGCTTTTCTTCAACACCAATACCACGACGGGGATTACGGTGGCGGAGGCAAGAGGCGTGGCCCTGCTCGCCGCGAGAAGGCAGAAGGTCCGGATTTTCGAGTATACCCCGCTGCAGGTCAAGCAGGCGGTGGTCGGCTACGGACGGGCGGAGAAGAAGCAGGTGCAGACGATGATTCAGACGATTCTGAATCTGAAAGCCCTCCCCAAGCTCGACGATACCGCCGACGCCCTCGCCATTGCCGTCTGCCATGCCCATACCGGCTGTTCCCGCATCCGGGATTTTTACAATATCCGATAGGAGGGAGATCCCGTGTACTATTACATCAGTGGCGAGCTGGTTCTCGCCGAGCCGAATTTTGCCGTCGTCGACGCCGGAGGCGTCGGCTATAAGCTGACGGTGAGCGGCACAACCCTCGGAAAGCTGGCCGGAAAGGTCGGCTCCCGCGTAAAGCTCTATACCCATCTCGCCGTCCGGGAGGACGCGGTGGAGCTCTTCGGCTTTGCCGAGGAGGAGGAGCTTTCGGCCTTCCGGCTTCTCATTTCGGTTTCCGGCGTCGGCGCCAAGTCCGCCGTCTCGATTCTCTCCCTCATGTCCCCGGAGCGCTTCGCCGCCGCCGTGATGACCGGCGATTCCAAGGCCATTTCCAAGGCGCAGGGAATCGGCGCGAAGACCGCCGCGCGGGTGATCCTCGAGCTGAAGGATAAGGTCAAAAAAGAGCTGTCGGAGTTGCCGGAGGACGAGACGGGGGAGGAAGAGCCTCTCACGATCGGCGGAAGACTGGCCGAGGCGGCCGACGCCCTCGCGGTTCTCGGTTATTCCCGCGCCGAGGCGGCCTACGCGCTGAAAGGAATGTCACCCGACACCGAGCTTGAGGCGCTGATCCGCGCGGCGCTCTCCCGGCTGATAAAATAATCGGCAAATGCCGATTGCGGAGGCAGCGTAAAACCGCCCGACGGGCGCAAAAATGACAGAAGGAGCCTTCCGCGGCGTTTGTGCCGGGGAGGAGGCGTGATCTATGGCGAACGAAAACGAATTTGAATACGACTTTGAATCGCGCATCGTCTCCTCGTCCTTCGATAAGAAGGAGGACACCGAGATCGAGCCGAGCCTGCGTCCCCGCACGCTCGACGAATACATCGGGCAGGATAAGGTCAAGGAAAATCTGAAGGTCTATATCGACGCGGCGAAGCAGAGAGGAGACGTCCTCGACCACGTACTGCTCTACGGCCCTCCCGGTCTCGGAAAAACGACGCTCTCCGCCGTTATCGCAAACGAAATGGGCGTGAATATCCGCGTCACCTCGGGCCCGGCCATCGAAAAGAGCGGCGACCTCGTCGCGCTTCTCACCAATCTCGGGGAGAACGACATTCTCTTCATCGACGAAATTCACCGTCTCCCGAAGACCGTGGAGGAAATCCTATACCCGGCCATGGAGGATCGCGTCGTCACGCTGATTATCGGAAAAGGGCCTTCGGCCCGTAGCATTCCCCTCAGCCTTTCCCGCTTTACGCTCATCGGAGCGACGACGCGGGCGGGACAGATTTCCACCCCGCTGCGCGACCGCTTCGGCGTGGTTTTAAAGCTCGAGCTCTACGGCGTGGAGGATCTGACGACCATCGTCAAACGGAGCGCCGGAATCCTCGGAATTCCCGTCGACGAGTACGGAGCGAGGGAAATCGCGGCCCGCTCGCGCGGAACTCCCCGGATTGCCAACCGCCTGCTCAAGCGGGTGCGGGACTTCGCGCAGGTCTGCGGGAAGGGCGTCATCGATCGGGAAATCGCCGACTATGCCCTGACCAAGCTGGAGATTGACCGCCTCGGCCTCGACGCTGTCGACCGGCGGATGCTGGAGGTCATCATCCGATTCTACGGCGGAGGCCCGGTCGGGCTGGAAACGCTGGCCGCGACGGTCGGCGAGGAGGCCGTCACCATTGAGGACGTATATGAGCCTTATCTTATGCAAATCGGTTTTCTGAGCCGCACGCCGAGGGGACGCTGTGTCACGCGGCTCGCCTACGATCACCTCGGCATTCCCTGTCCCGGGCAGGCCCCGGCGGGGGAACAGATGGAGTTTTTCTCCGAAAAATCCGAAGAGTAAAGGAGACAGCGAATGGGTAAGTTATTCGGGACAGACGGAATTCGCGGCATCGCGGGGGAGGAGCTGACGGCAGAGCTTGCCTTCCGGCTCGGCCTGGCGGTTTCGCGGGTACTGACCGAAAAGGAAAAGGAAAAGACCAAGGTTATTATCGGGAAGGATACCCGCCTGTCGGGCGATATGTTCGAGGCGGCCATCACGGCGGGACTTTCCGCCATGGGAAGCGACGTGTATCTTGTCGGCGTCGTGCCGACCCCGGCGGTGGCTCATCTTGTGCGCAAAATCGGAGCCGACGCCGGAGTGATGATTTCGGCCTCCCATAATCCGAGCGAATATAACGGAATCAAGGTCTTCGGCGGGGAGGGCTATAAGCTCTCCGACGAGCTGGAGGAAAAGGTCGAGGCGCTGATCCTCGGAGACGAGAGCCTCGGAAAGGGAGGGGAAAGGGAAATCGGACGGGTCAAGGGCGGCGACCGGCTGGTCGCGGAATATGAGGCCCACCTGATTTCCGCCATTGAAAAGCACCCGGGAACGAAGGCGCGGAAGGTTCTCTTCGACCTCTCAAACGGCTCCGCCAGCACGACGGCCAAGACCGTCTTCTCCCCCAAAACGGCGAACGGCTTTCTCTGCGATTTCATCGCCTATGATCCCGACGGCGTCAATATCAACCGGAACTGCGGCTCCACGCAGATGAACGCCCTCTGCCGCTTCGTCGTCGACGGAGGCTATGACGTCGGAATCGCCTTTGACGGAGACGCCGACCGATGCCTGATGTGCGACGAGCACGGAAACGTCATCGACGGCGACCAAATTATTTCCTGCTTTGCCATCGAAATGAAGAAGGACGGAATCCTCGCCGAAAATACCGCCGTGGTGACGAAGCTCACCAACCTCGGCTTTCATCAGCTGATGAACCGGGAGGGAATCCGGGTGATCACGACCGACGTCGGCGACCGCTGTGTCCTTGAGGAAATGATCCGGTGCGGAGCCGCGATCGGCGGGGAACAGTCGGGGCATATCATTCTCCGGAGTCAGGCGACGACGGGGGACGGACAGCTGACGGCGGCCTTCGCGCTGAATCTTCTGGCGCGCTATCCCGAGCTTTCGGCCTCCGAGATTTTCGGAGCCATGCGGCGTCTGCCGCAGGTTTCCCTGAACGTGGCGGTTCCCTCGGCAAAGAAGGCGACCGTCATGGAGAGCCGGGAGGTGGAGGCCCTCCGCCGGTCGGTGGAACAGAAGCTGGAGGGCCGGGGACGGGTGCTTCTTCGCCCGTCGGGCACCGAGGCGCTGGTTCGCATCATGCTGGAAGGGGACGATACCGAGGAGCTCAACCGGTATGCGCTCCTTCTCAGGGACGGGATAGAGGCGGTCTTGTAATGTGGGCCGCCGACCAATGGAAGGATTACGAGCTGCTCGACTGCTCCGACGGACAGCGCCTTGAGCGGTGGGGAAGCTATACGCTGATTCGCCCCGACCCGCAGGTCATCTGGAAAAACCGGAAATCTCATCCGGCATGGAAGAGAGCCGACGGCGTCTACCTCCGCTCCTCAAGCGGCGGAGGGGCGTGGGAAAGGAACCGCTTGCCGGAATCATGGCAGGTCGGCTATCGTAACCTGCGCTTTTCCCTCAGCCCGATGGGCTTCAAGCACACCGGACTCTTTCCGGAGCAGGCCGTCAATTGGGATTGGTTTTCCGAAAAAATCGCCTCGGCTGGTCGGCCTATCCGCCTGCTGAACCTCTTCGCCTATACGGGAGGCGCGACGGTGGCCGCGGCGGCGGCGGGAGCGTCGGTCTGTCACGTCGACGCCTCGAAGGGAATGACGGCGCGGGCAAAGGAAAACGCGGCGCTGTCGGAGCTGGAAAAGGCCCCCATCCGGTATATCGTCGACGATTGCGTGAAATTCTGCGAGCGGGAGCTGCGGAGAGGAAACCGATACGACGCCGTGATTATGGATCCGCCCTCCTACGGAAGAGGCCCCGGCGGGGAAAAATGGACGCTTGAGGACTGCATCGACGGCCTGATTACCCTCACCGCCTCACTGCTCAGCGACCGCCCGCTCTTCTTCCTCGTCAATTCCTATACCACCGGCCTTTCCCCCTCCGCGATGGGGTATATCCTGAACGCCACGCTGACCCCGAAATACGGCGGAGCGACGTCCTGCGACGAAATCGGCCTGCCGGTGACGGAGAGCGGAGGCTTTCTCCCCTGCGGCTCCTCGGCGCGCTGGACGCCGAATTGATGGCCGACATTTTACAGCAAAGAAAAAAGGACAGGATTTTATGGCACAACCACTGATTTCGGTACGGGATCTCACCTTTTCCTATGCCGGGGAGGACCGGCAGGAGGGGGTTGAGGGCGACGCCCCGGCCGTGCTGAAGGGAATCAGCCTTGACGTAGAAAAGGGCTCCTTCGTCTGTATCCTCGGCCGGAACGGCTCCGGAAAGTCGACGCTTGCCAAGCTCCTCAACATGATTCTCACCCCGACGTCGGGAAAAATTTTCATAAAGGGAAAGGATGTTACCGACCCCGCGATGACGGAGGACGATATGTTCGAGGTGCGGAGAAGCATCGGAATGGTCTTCCAGAATCCCGACAATCAGCTTGTCGCGACGATTGTCGAGGAGGACGTCGCCTTCGGACCCGAAAACCTCGGCGTGCCGCCGGAGGAAATCCGGAAAAGAGTGGACGGAGCGCTGGCCGCCGTCGGAATGACGGAGTATGCCCGCCACTCCCCACACCAGCTTTCGGGAGGGCAGAAACAGCGCGTCGCCATCGCCGGAATCATCGCCATGCTTCCCGACTGCATCATATTCGACGAATCGACCGCCATGCTCGACCCGCAGGGACGGCGGGAGGTCATGAATACCATACAGGCGCTCAATCGGGAAAAGGGAATCACCGTTCTGCACATTACCCATAATATGGACGAGGCAACCCTTGCCGACCGGGTTCTCGTCATCGACGGCGGAGAGCTTGTCCTCGACGGAACGCCGAGACAGGTCTTTTCCTCCGTCAGGCGCCTCCGCACGGTGGGACTTGACGTGCCGCAGGTCACCGAGCTTTTCTCCCTTCTGCGGGAGGAAGGATTTGATCTGCCGGGCGACGTGCTGAGTGAAGAGGAAGGCGCCGACCTGCTTTCCCGATATCTGAAAGAAAACGAAAAAAGCCAATGAAGAAGATAGAACTTGACGGGGTTACCTACCGGTACAGCCCCGGAACCCCCTTCTGCAAGACGGCGCTCGACGGGATCAGCGTCGCCTTTGAAGAAAATAAAATCACCGGGCTCATCGGGCATACCGGATGCGGAAAATCGACGCTGGTACAGCTCCTGAACGGACTGCTCACCCCCACCGCCGGGACGGTTTTTCTCGACGGAGAGGACGTCAACCGCAAGGGAAACGATATGCGAAAGCTCCGCTTTCGGGTGGGGCTTGTCTTTCAGTACCCGGAATATCAGCTCTTTGAGGAGACCGTCGCGGAGGATATCGCCTACGGCCCGAAAAATATGGGGCTTGACAAGGAGGAGATCGAACGGCGGATTGAAATGGCCCTGCATTTCGTCGGGCTTGACGGAAGCTTAAAAAAGGTCTCTCCCTTCGATCTCTCGGGAGGACAGAAGCGACGCGTCGCCATTGCCGGAATTCTGGCGATGGATCCCGAGGTGCTGATCCTCGACGAACCGGCGGCGGGGCTCGACCCCTCCGGAAGGGAGGAGATCCTCGGAGGAATCCGCGCCTATCAGAGGGAGAAGAAAAACACCGTCATTCTTGTCAGCCACAGCATGGAGGACATGGCGCGCTATGCGGACGACCTTGTCGTCATGCGGGAAGGGAAGCTGGAAATGCAGGGAAGCTGCGCCGAGGTCTTCGCGCAGGCCGAAAGACTTACCGCCGTCGGCCTCGACGTCCCGCAGATCACCCGGCTGATGGGAGCCCTGAAAAGGCGCGGCGTGCCGGTGAGAACCGATATCTTCACGGTCGAACAGGCGAAAGAGGAAATCCTGAGGCTGACGGGAGGGCCGCGCCATGCTTAAGGACATCACCCTCGGACAGTATTTCCCGGGAAATTCCTTCCTTCACCGGCAGGATCCCCGGATGAAAATCATCGCCTCGATTCTCTATATCGTCGCCGTCTTCCTCTGCAAGAATCTTTTCAGCTTTCTCTTTATCACCCTCTTTACCGTCGCCCTCGTCCTGCTTTCCCGCATTCCGATGAAGGTGATTCTAAAGGGCGTCAAGCCGCTCCTCTTCATCCTGATTTTCACCACGGTCTATAACGTGTTCTTCTATCAGGGAGAGCATCTGCTTGCCGATCTGAAAATCGTCAAAATCTATTTTGAGGGCGTGATGTTCGCCCTGCTGATGGCGGTGCGGATTGTCTGCCTCCTCGTCGGAAGCAGTGTGATTCTCACCTATACCACCTCGCCGATCATGCTGACCGACGGGCTGGAGCGCCTGCTTTCTCCGCTCCGGAAAATTCACGTTCCGGTGCATGAATTTGCCATGATGATGACGATTGCCCTCCGCTTCATCCCGACGCTGATTGAGGAGACCGACAAAATCATGAACGCGCAGAAGGCGAGAGGCTCGGATCTGTCGAGCGGGGGACTGATTCGGCGTGCCAAGGCCCTGATTCCGATTCTGATTCCCCTCTTTGTCTCGGCCTTCCGCCGGGCAAACGATCTCGCCGTCGCAATGGAATGCCGGTGCTACCGGGGAGGAAACGGAAGAACGAGAATGACGCAGCTGAGACTGCACGCGATCGACTGGACGATGCTGTTCACCGTCCTGCTCTGCGGGGGAGCCGTGGTAATCATCAACCTCTATTCCCCCGGCTTCTCGGTCTGAGTCACAAAAACACGAAAATAAGCGCAAAGGCGGGAAAAGAATGAATTATCTGCTGACGTTGTCCTACGACGGCCGCGCTTATTGCGGCTATCAGGTGCAGAAAAACGGCCTGTCGGTGCAGGAGGTTCTGCAAAACGCCGTCGAGGCGCTCTTCGGCTCCCGCTATCCGCTGACCGGATGCAGTCGGACCGACAGCGGCGTTCACGCAAGGGACTACAAGGCCCTGCTGAAAACCGACGAAAGGGCTTCCGTCATCCCGCCCGAACGCCTCCCGCTCGCCCTCAACCGCTTTCTGCCGGAGGACGTGGCGGTGCTTGAGGCGGAGGCCGTCCCCGACGGCTTTCATCCCCGCTACGCGGTCGTTCTTAAGGAATACGAATATCTTGTCCTGAACAGCCGGGTGCGCGACCCCTTTTACGCCGGAAGGGCCTTTCTCTGGCCGACCCCGCTCGACGTCGAAAGGATGCACGAGGCGGCGCAGGCGCTGGTCGGGACGCACGATTTTTCCTCCTTCACCTCCGCCGGGTGCGAGGTCGCCGACCGGGTGCGCAAAGTCTTTTCGGCCTCGGTTTCCCGGGAAGGGAAGATGGTGTCTTTTCGGATCGCGGGAAACGGCTTTTTGTACCACATGGTGAGAACGGCGGTCGGGACGCTGATTGAGATTTCGGAGGGGAAAATTGCCCCCGCCGACCTGCCGGGAATCCTTGAGGCCCGCGACCGGGGAGCGGCGGGCTTTACGGCGCCGGCCTGCGGGCTCTATTTGAATCGGGTGGAATACCGGAAAGGAGAAGAGGCTTGAACGGAAAAGGAAACGGCGTTGACGCCGATAAAACCGGGAAAAATCAAGGAAACGGCGCCGGGAAAAGGGAGCCGGAAAAATCCTCCGCAAGCGCCGGAAATACCGGCGGAAGCGTGGCCGCCTCCTCCGTAGGGTCTCCCGGAAAGGAAGCCGCCGAGGGGCAGGGAAAGACGCAGAACGCCCTAAAGGCCAAAAAAAGGATCTCCCGGACGAGAATGCAGCAGATCCGATGGGATCCCGACAGCATTTTCAAGGAAAACCCCTATTATCTCCGGATCGCCGACCGCTTCCGGGTTCTCAAATATCTGACCGTCGCCTGTCTCTTGATCTTCTCGGTCGTGATGCTGACGGTTTTCAGCGCCGATATCACGGTGGAAAATTTTCAGTACCTGATCAAGGATCTCGACCTGTCGGGCCTTACCTCCTTCGGAGACTTTGACTCCATCGTCTACAGCGGAGGAAGCAGCGCGGTGTTCGGAATCTACCGGGGAGAGCTGGCCGTGGTAAGTCCCGGGCAGACCTCTCTCTACAGCTCGGCGGGCTCCTTTTCCTTCAGCAAAACCAATGTTTTCTACAGCCCGGCACTGCTTTCCTCCGAAAAGTATATGCTGGTCTATGACCGGGGGGAGACGACCTGCTCCTATGCGGTCTACAATTCCTTTGCCGAGCTGAAAAGCGAAAAGCTCGATTTCCCCATCACCGGAGCCGCCCTCTCCGACAGCGGAAGCTACGCCATCGTCACGAGGGACGGAACCTACCGGGGCGTGCTCCTGCTCTACGACCGGGATTTCAACCGCATTTCCGAGGTGAAGAAGGATAAATATATCGTCTCGGTCGATCTCACCGACGCGGGAGATGCCGTCGCCGTCGCCTCGGTCTATGACAGCGGCGGAAGCGCCTACACCGAGCTGATGCTCCTTGCCCCGGGCGAGGAGAACCCCCAAGCGACGGTAATTGAGAGCGGCGGAATGCCGATGTCGGTGCGCTTTCTGTCCGACGGAAGCGTCGCCGTGCTCTATACCGACCGCATCGCCTTTTATGACGCCGCCCTCGAAAAACGCACCGAAATTTCCCTCGGCTCCGCCCCGTCTCAGCAGGCCGTCATCGGGGATTCCTTCGTCTGCACCGTGTATAACAAAACCGTCATCGGAAATGATAAGACGGTCACGGTTTACGACGGGATGGGAAGGAAAATCCACGAGTCGGAATGCTCCGGGGAGCTGATCAAAATCGCCGTTTCGGGAGATTCCGTCTATCTCCTCCTTGAGGGAAGACTGCAAATGGAAAATGTCCTGACCGGAGAGAAGAAGGAATGCGCCATCGGGCCGAACGCCCGGGACGTCGTCTTTCCGGGTTCAGGCACGCCGCTTGTCTGCTTCGCGGGGAACGCCGTCCCCGTCCTCTGGGAGGATGGGGAAGGGCAAACCTCCGCCGATACCGAGTAACCACAAAATTATTCAATGAAAGAAGGAATGAACCGTGTCTCTGTTTCTCGATTTTCTTGTCATTGCCGTGTTTGCCCTCTGCGTCTATACCGGCGTCCGCTACGGATTTATCCGCTCGGTGATGAGCATCGTCGTCCTTGTGCTTTCCCTCCTCGGGAGCATTCATTTTTCCCCCGCGCTGTCGGACTATCTGCAGGTCAATCATATTGAACCGGCGGTGACGAAGCAGGCGGAAAAATCGGTGGAGGCGCTGATTTCCGGCGTCGATTCGATGGACCTTGACCGGCTCTTTTCCGAAAGCCCCGAGGCCTTTGTCAACGTCATCGAAAAATTCGGCGTCGATTACGAAGAGGTGAAGGAGCATTTTGAAAACCGCCTCTCAGGAGCCGCCGATTCCGCACGGGAGCTGGCGCACTATATCGCCGAGCCGCTTGCCGAAAAGATTTCCGACGCCGCCGCTTTCGCCATTCTCTTCCTCGGACTCCTCATTGTCCTGACGGTGGTCATGCTCCTTATCAACCTCTTTGTGAAAATCCCGGGACTGAACGGGATGAACAAGAGCCTCGGACTCATCTTCGGAATTTTGAAGGGTGCGCTTTACGCGTGGGGCCTCAGCCTTGTCATCGCCGCGCTGTTGCCGCACCTTGCCGTCATGATGAACGGGAAGATTTCCGAGGCGGTCATTGAGCATACCGTTGTCGTAAAATTTCTCGGCTCCCTCCGTTTCTTCTGAGGAAGCCGAACGCGGGCACACTTTTCGCCCGTATCGCCATCTTATCCAGAAAGGACGTGCTCCGGCGGGGGAAGTCGGAGATGGTTCAGATTCATGCAGCTTTGTACCAAATGCCACAAGCGCCTTGCGGTGGTTTTCATCAGCAAATTCATCAACAATAAAGTAGAAAACGAGGGCTATTGCCTGAAATGCGCCCGGGAGCTCGGGTTTACGCAGGTCGACGCCGTGATGAAGCAGTACGGGATTACCGACGACGACCTCGACCGGCTGGAGCCGGAGATTGAAAACGCCGACGAGCTCCCCGCCACCGTCGATTCCCCCGACGGGGAGGACGAGGGCAAGGCGCCGCCCATCAACTTTATGCGGATTTTTGGTCAGGGCGGAATGCCGCCCTTCCCGAGGGAACAGACCGACCGGAAGGGAGCGCCGGGAAAGCGCCCCGACCCGAAAAAGAAGTTCCTCGGAATGTACTGTACAGACCTCACCGCCCGGGCGGCGAAGGGAGAGCTTGATACCGTCGTCGGACGGGACAAGGAGCTGTCCCGCGTCATGCAGATTCTCTGCCGTCGGCAGAAGAATAACCCCTGCCTCATTGGAGAACCGGGCGTCGGAAAAACCGCCGTGGCGGAGGGACTGGCGCAGAGAATTGCCGCGGGGAAGGTGCCCTTCCGCCTGCAAGGGAAGGAGGTTCATCTGGTCGATATGACCGCCCTTGTCGCGGGAACCCAGTTCCGGGGGCAGTTTGAAACGCGGATGAAGGGCCTGATCGACGAGGTCAAGGCGCTCGGAAACGTGATTCTTGTCATCGACGAGGTGCATACCATCGCCTCCGCCGGTGACGCCGAGGGGAGCATGAACGCCGCCAACATCCTGAAACCGGCGCTTTCCCGTGGGGAAATTCAGGTCATCGGAGCCACCACCATGACCGAATACCGTAAGTATATCGAAAAGGACGCGGCGCTTGAGAGACGGTTTCAGCCGGTGATTGTCGAGGAGCCGTCGATTGACGACTGCGTGGAGATTCTGAGGGGCATCAAGACCTATTACGAATCCTTCCATAAGGTGTTGATTCCCGACGAGGTACTGCGGAGGGCCGTCCTTTTGTCGGAGCGCTATATCACCGACCGCTTCCTCCCCGATAAGGCCATCGACCTGCTCGACGAATCGCTCGCCCACGTCGTGCTCAATTCCGACGTTCTCGACCGCTACAGCCGGGTGGAGAGCGATATGAAGGCTCTTGCCGCCAAGCGCACCGAGCTTGAAACGCAGGAGGAGACCGACCCCGACAAGGAAGAGGAAAAATACCGCACCGTCGCCGAAATGCGGGTGCAGGAGCTGAAGCTCAAGGGAGAGCTCGACGCCCTCGCGGTGGAAAAGCGCAAGATCACCCTCACCTCGGCGGAGCTTGCCAAGGTGATTGAAATCTGGACCGGCATTCCGGCGAGCAAGATCATGGAGAACGACTTCTCCAAGATTGAGAAGCTGGAAAAAAACGTCAAGGGCCGTATCATCGGACAGGATCACGCCGTGGCGGCGGTCGTCCGCGCCATCAAGAGGAGCCGCGCCGGGGTATCGGCCAAGCGGAAGCCGGTTTCCTTCATCTTCGCGGGGCCGACCGGCGTCGGAAAGACTGAGCTTGTCAAAACCCTCGCCAAGGAGCTCTTCGATACGCCCGAGACGCTGATCCGGCTCGATATGTCGGAATTTATGGAGAAATTCTCGGTGTCGAGAATCATCGGAGCCCCTCCCGGATACGTCGGCTACGACGAGGCGGGACAGCTTACCGAGAAGATTCGGCGTAAGCCCTACAGCATCGTCCTCTTCGACGAAATCGAAAAGGCCCATCCCGACGTGATGAACATCCTGCTGCAGATTCTCGACGACGGAAGAATCACCGACGCGCAGGGCCGGACGGTGAATTTTGAAAACACGATTCTCGTAATGACGACCAACGCCGGATCCGATATCGGAGGAACGGCCGCCGGCTTCGGCTCCACTCTCCATGAGGCCGACGCCGAGAGGACGCAGAAGGCGCTTGCCCAGTTCCTCCGGCCGGAGTTTTTGAATCGGGTGGATGAAATCATCGTCTTCAACCGGCTGACGAAGGAAAACTTCGCGGAAATCGCGAAAATCATGCTGAGGGATCTGGCCGACGCCCTTGCCGAAAAGGATATCCGTTTTTCCTTTACCGACAGCGCCGCCGCGCTGATTGCGGAGAGATCCTACAGCGAAAAATACGGAGCGCGCAATATGCGCCGCTATATCCAGAAAGAGGTCGACGACGTCATCGCCGACCGCCTGATTGCCGGATATGCGAGCGGAATTACGGCGGTCGCTCTCGATACCGACGGAGAAAATCTTACGGTCGCCGTACTTTAGGCGCCTATTTTACCGGGGGAGCTTATGGCGGAAAACTGGTACGACAAAAGCATCAAGCAGATTGAGGAAAGGCTCGACACCGACCTGTCCCTCGGCCTCCGAAGGGAGGCGGTGGAGAAGCGCCGGAAGGTCGACGGGCCAAACGACGTCTATCCCGTGACCCAGACCTCCTTCCTCACCTATCTGCGCCACCTGCTTACCGATTATACTTCCATTTTAATGCTGGTGACGCTCCTCATCGCCGCGGTGTTTGAGGAGACCGAAAACCTCCTTGCCATGTTTCTGATCACCGTTATCTACTACGGAATCAGCCTCTTTCTCTACGTCCGCTCCCAGCGGCTCCTTGAGGGAATGGGAACCTACGCGCTTCCCAACGCCAAGGTACTGCGCGGAGGGAAGCTGCGGATGATGAAGCAGCTTCAGCTGGTGCGGGGAGACGTCATTTACCTTGCGGCGGGGGATATCGTCCCCTGCGACGCACGCCTCGTCGAAAGCGAGGAGCTTGAGGTGCTGGAGGTCAGCGTGACCTCCGTCACCCACGCGGTGCGGAAGGACGCGAGCTTCATCGATTACCACGACCTCGAACCGGCGCGGCAGAAAAACATGGTCTTCGCCTCCTCCATCGTCACGAGGGGACACGGAAAGGCGGTTTGCTGTGAAATCGGGAAGGATACTCAGGTTTGCCTCTTAAAAAAGAACCTGCCGGCGGTGTCGCAGGAGCGGGCGGAGATTCTTGACCGCATTGGGAGCTTTTGCAAAAGATGGTCGCTGGTGATGACGGCGCTGATTCTCCTCCTTACCGTCGCCGATATCCTCTTCGTCCGGGACGGAGGGCGCGGGATTTTCGGGAGCTTCATGACGGGAATCTGCCTGTCGGTCGCCTCGATGAGCGAATTTTATACCGCCTTTGCCACCGTCGTTCTCGCCTGCGGAGTCTATGCCGCCGTCAATAAGCGGAAGGACGTCAACCGAGGCGCGTTGGTGAAGAATACCGCCAAGCTGGAGGAAATCAAGAGCCTCACCTGCCTCATCGTCCCGAAGGAGGCCGCTTTCAACGTCCGGGATATGCGCCTCGGGAAGGTCTACGCAAACGGAGATTCCTTCATCCCCGGGGAGCACGGCTATCAGAGGAACGCCTCCCGCGTCCTGCGCTACGCGCTGTTGTCCACCGGCCTTTACGGGGCGGGGAAGCTGATTGAAAACAACCGAAGAGGCGAGAACATCTACTCACCCGAGGAGGAAGCGATTCTCAAGGCGGCGGAGGACTGCGGGGAATACAACATCGGGCTGGAAAAGCGCTATCCGCTTCTCCAGCACCTCGGGAAAAACGCCGATAACCGCTTTGAAACCTCTCTTGTTCGCTACGAAAACGGATTTTTCACGGCTCTGCGCGGGGAATATCGCGCGATTCTCCCGCTCTGCCGGTATTATACCGAGGACAGCAGAACCTACGAGATGACGCCGGAGAAGCGAAACGAATTTCAGATTGCGGCGGAACAGCTGGCGAGGGAATCCTACCGCGTGATCGCCGTCGCCTCGAAGGATACGATTTATAACAATTTAAAAAGGCTTTCCGCCTGCCAGAGCGATATGACGCTGGAGGGCTTTCTCGCCATTCGGGAGCCGACGCTTCCCGGAGCGGCGAAAAATGTCCTTCGCTGTCGAAACGCGGGGATTAAGGTGCTGATGCTCTGTCCCGACGTCAGCGAAAGCAACGCCATCCTCGCCGATTCCCTCGGAATCGCCTCCTCCCCCGAAAAAATCGTCAGCGGGGAGGAGCTCAAAAAGATGAAAGAGGGCCTCTTCCGGGCGAATCTCGACATTTATACCGTCTATCAGGGCCTGAATCTGGCGCAGAAGCGACTGCTTGTCCGCTTCCTGCAGGAGAAGGGCGAAAAGGTGGGGGTGCTCTGCTCCGACCTTGACGAAATCATTCTGATGAAGGACGCCGACGTCGGCTTTTCCGAGAGCATCACCATTTCGGATAAGGCCGGGAAGGCCGGGATCGACCTTGTCGGAAGAAACGTGCCGGTGTTCGCCAAGGAGGTGGACGGCGCGGGGGGATACGGCTGTGAGGCGCTGAAATTCGTCTCCGACGTCATCGTGTCGGAGGCCGACCGGGCGGGAACCGGCGGCTTCAACGCCATGGTCGACGCGATCCTCTGCTCCAAATCGGTCTATTATAACCTCTACCGGATGCTGAAATACGCCATCGTCTCCCAGACGGCAAGGCTGGCCCTCGTCATTCTCTCCATGGTCTTCGGAATCACCGCCCTCTCCCCGGTGCAGATTCTCTTCTGCGGGCTGGCGGTCGATTTCGCCGCTCTGATCGTCATCGCCTTCGAGCGGTCGGGGCCGCCGATCCTCAAAATGCCGTCAAACGTCGGGGAAAGGCTGGACAGGCCCCTCGCCGGAAATCCGCTTTATCTGCTCCTCGGCGTCTTCTGGGCGACGGCGGCCTTCCTGTCGGTTTTTCTTATGAACCGGTACGGAATCATCGCCGACAATCAGATCTCCTGTTGCCTCTTTGTCAGCTTCATTCTGACACAGCTCGCCATGCTCAACGAGTGCAAGAGGGAGCAGAGCGTCTTTGACCGCAACGTCCGGATAAACGGAGCCTACCTCGCCATGCTCGCGGCCCTCGCGGCCTTCTTCTTCCTCGCCTTTAAAACCGAGGCCGTCGGGATGTGCTTCTCGATCAGCAACCTCTCCCTCTATGCCGTCGGAGGCGTCGCCGCTGTCCCGATTCTGATGACGCTGATTTGCGAGCTCTACAAGGCCGTGACCCAGAGTCGGAAGGGAAGCGCCGCACCGTCCGACCGGGTAAGCCGGGAGGAAGCCCATTAAAATCCGAAAGCGCCAGCCGCGCGAGCGAGAAAAACGCTTGCGCGGCAGTCTTTTTGGAGAAACGCCGGAGGTATGAATAATTTTCCATTGATAGGTGCCCGTTGACGTGGCCACCCCGTGAACACGCGCCGAGAGCCCCGCACGCCAGAGCCGTCCCCGAGAGACACGCACCGGAAACCACCCCCGAGAGCCGTACCCGAGAGGCCAACTCTCGGAAGGCCCGCTCCGGGAAGCCCCTCCCGCATGGCCGCACCGCCAACACCTGTCCCAAGCGCACAAAAAATTCACCGGGAACAGGCTGAAAATTCACAGCTTCCGTGAAATTTGTTCATGAAAAAGCTTGACGTTGAAAAGGAAATGTGGTATAATCTCTTATTATTGAAAAAATACCGTGCGATTCGTCGGAAAAGAAGGGAGAAAGCAAGATGCTGCTGAAAATCCTCGGAGCGCTCTTCGGCCTTGCCGTCGGAGTGTCCGAATACCTGCTGCTCTCCTGCCTGACCGAACGGATGACCGGCGTCAAAAAGGGAAAAATCCTCCCCTTTGTCGCGGCGAAGCTTGGCATTTATCTGCTGGCCGTTTTCACGCTCTTCTTTTTCTTTCGCGAGGTGCCCCTCTTCTGCGCCCTCGGCTACGGCGCGGGAATGATGCTGACGGCGCTTGCCGTCTTCGCCCTCCGGATGAACAAAAAGTAAGAGGGAAACGCGCAGAACGCCGGAAGGGAAGCGTACAGAACGCCGACTGGAAGCGCCAAGCGTCAGACGTGAAACGTGCAAAACGCCGACCGGAAGCGCAAAAAAACCGGATGGGAAGTGCGCAGAACACCGACGGAAAGCGCGTGGAAAACCGGAGAGGAAGCGCAAGAACGCCGGACGGGAAACGCACGAAACGCCGACCGAAAGTGCAAGCACACCAGACGGGAAGCGCGTAGAACGCCGTGCGAGAAGCGCACAAGCCAAAGACCGGCGGCCAAACTCTTTAAAATAGAACCTTTTTCTCCGGCGGAAGCCGGAACGATAGGGGATGAACGAAAATGGGTACAATCGATATTATCAAGTTAGCGGCGTCAGCCCTGCTTTCGGCTGGAGCGCTGATCGGCTTTCTCGTCCTTCGCGCCAAGGCCGCGGCTGAGCCGGACAACAAAAAAATCAAAAAACGAAAAAAGCTCTTTTTCTTCCTCGTGATCGCGGCGGCGTGGTTCTTTACCGGCACCGTCCTCCATATTCTCATTGGCGGATCGAAGGGAATCGTCGTCGAATTTGAGATGTTCCCGGAACGGATCACCCTCTTCGGTGTCTCCTTCGCCATAACGTCGGTGATCATGTGGGGCGTGACCGGCGTCGTGCTGATTTTAGCTCTCCTCTTCCGGCTGTTCGCCGTCCCGAAATTCAAGGTCGACGCCCCCACCGGGATTCAGAACGTCTTTGAAATTGCGGTGGAGTTCGTCGAAAATCACACGAAGACCAACGTACACGGCAAAACCGGAAGCCTCAGCTGTTACCTCTTCTCCCTCGCCATCCTGATGTTCGGCTGCGCCTGTGCCGAGCTGTTCGGCCTACGGGCGCCGACCTCCGATATCGCCGTCACCTTCTCGATGAGCCTGATCACCTTCTTCCTCATCAACTGGTACGGAATCAAAAACAAGAGGGTTTCGGGGAGACTAAAGGGGCTTGCTTCCCCCTCGCCGGTCATTTTCCCGATGCGGATTGTCTCGGACGTCGCGGTGCCGGTCTCCCTCGCCTGCCGGCTCTTCGGAAATATGCTGGGCGGAATGATCGTTATGGAGCTTTTGAAGGGAGCGGCGGGAGGCTACGCCTTCGGAATCGCGCCGGTCGCCGGACTCTATTTCAACCTTTTCCACCCGCTGATTCAAATCTACATTTTCGTCACGCTTTCCCTGACCTTCATCAATGAGGCGTGCGAATAAAGTATAAAAATCCAACGAAAGGCGCGTACCACGGTACGCGGTTCAGGTAAACAACAATGACAGCAATCGGTGCAGCGCTTGCGCTTCTTCCCGCGCTCGGAGCGGGTATCATGATGGGATTTGCGACCGCCAAGGCGACGGAGGCGGTGGCACGGCAGCCGGAGGCGTCGGGAAAAATCAACTCGATTCTGCTGATGGGCCTTGCCCTTGCCGAATCGACGGCGATTTACGCCTTCGTTATCGCGCTGATCATCGCAACCAAAATCTGAGACGGGGGAATTTTCTCCCGGACAGCCAAAAGGAGGGGAAGTCGTTGGACGGTCTTGACCTGTCAAACATACCCTTTGATTTAATCATCAATATTCTGAACATCGCCGTCTTCTATCTGATTATCCGGTGCCTTGTCTATAAGCCGGTAAAGAAATTCCTGAGCGCAAGAAAAGAGAAGCTTGCGCAGGAGCAGGAAGCGCTCAAGGCCGCCGAGGCCGAGGCGGAGGGCGAAAAGGCGAAGTACGAGGCGCTCCTTGCCGAAAGCGAAAAGCAAAGCCGCGAGCTACTCAGTAAGAGCCGGGAGGAGGCCGACCGGAAGGCCGCCGAAATCCTTGACGCCGCCCGTGCCGACGCCGCGAAGATGCTGGCCGACGCAAACGCAGGAATTGCCGCGCGGGAAAAGGAAGCGCTCGGAACAATGCAGGACGACGTGGTCGAGCTTTCGGTAAACATCGCCTCCAAGCTGATTTCCCGCAACATCGACAGCGAGGACAACCGCCGTCTGGCCTCCGACTTCTTCGAGAAGGAGCTGGGCGGAATGCGCCGCGGATGAGGAGATGCCATGAAAAGAGCGAAACTTCAGCTTCCGCCCGGAACCGACCGGGAGACGGCGGAGTATATCATCCGCTCCTTCGAGGAGCTGTTCGGCCGCAGTCTGGATTTTGACGTGACGGAGGATTCCTCTCTTCTCGGGGGATTTGTTGCCGAAATCGACGACAGCATCTTCGATTCCTCCCTGTCCTCCAAGCTGGAAGAGCTCCGGAAGCATATGCTGAGGGGCTAAAGGAGAGCGCGTCTCTTCACGTTACCGAAGGAAGGAGTGGGATTGGATGGAATTTGTGACGGAATCCCTCAATGACATACTGAAAAAAAGAGTCGAAGAATTCACCCCGAGCGGTTTTGTCACGACCTGCGGCGCGGTGACCAAGGTCAGCGACGGCGTGGCGCGGGTCGACAATCTGCCCGGATGCTGTTACGGCGAGCTTCTCCGCTTTGGAAACGGCGTGTGGGGCATCGCCCTCGACCTTGAGGAAAACGGCGTGGGAGCGGTGCTTCTGAACGCCGGGGCGGCGGTGAATATCGGGGACAACGTGAGCGGAACCGGGCATCCCGTCGATACGCCGGTCTCGGAAAACGTCATCGGACGGGTTCTCAGCCCGATAGGTGCCCCGCTTGACGGGAAGCCCTTCAAGCCCAAGGCCTATGCGCCGATGGAAAAGCCGGCCCCCGCCATCCTTGCCCGGAAGCCGGTCTGTCGGCCGCTTGTCACCGGCATTCTGCCGATTGACAGCATGATTCCGATCGGAAAAGGGCAGAGAGAGCTGATCATCGGTGACCGCCAGACCGGGAAAACGACGCTGGCCGTCGATACGATTCTCAATCAGGCCGATAAAAACGTCATCTGCATTTACTGCGCCATCGGGCAGAAGGCCTCCACCGTCTCCTCCGTCGTCATGACGCTGAGCAAGGCCGGAGCGATGAAGTATACGGCGGTCGTCGCCGCGACGGCGGCCGACAGCCCGGCGATGCAGTATCTGGCCCCTTATGCCGCCTGTTCGATGGCGGAATGGTTCATGGAGCAGGGCCGCGACGTCCTCGTCGTCTACGACGACCTGTCGAAGCACGCCGTCGCCTACCGCACCATGTCGTTGCTTCTCCATCGGCCGCCCGGGCGTGAGGCCTACCCCGGCGACGTCTTTTATCTGCATTCCCGTCTGCTCGAGCGCTCGGCCTGCATGGCCGACAGTGAGGGCGGAGGAACGATGACGGCGCTGCCTATCATCGAAACGACGGGGGGAAACATTTCCGCCTATATCCCCACCAACGTGATTTCCATCACCGACGGACAGATTTATCTCGAAGCGGAGCTGTTTCATTCCGGCATTCGACCGGCCATCAACAACGGCCTGTCGGTCTCCCGTGTCGGACGGGCCGCCCAGTATAAGGCGATGCAGAAGGTGTCGGGACTGCTCCGGATCGAGCTTGCCCAATATAAGGAAATGGCGATTTTCGCCCGCTTCGGCTCCGATCTCGATGCCGGAACCCGGCAGACGCTGGAGCGCGGGGAAAAGCTGACGGCGCTCTTCAATCAGGATAAAAACAAGCCCTATTCCCTCGGAGAGGAGACGGCGCTTCTTCTCGCCTTCCGGGACGGCGCCTTTGACGGCGTTCCCCCCAAGGAGATGAAAAAGCGGATTCCCGAGCTGCTCCAGTACCTGAAATCGGTCTGCCCGGAATTTTTCTCTCATATCGAACGGAGGCACGACTTCGACTCCGAAACCGAGGAGACGATGAAGGGGCATTTCGGAAGGTGGGCTGAGCTCGTTGAATCCCGCTGAAATCAAGGACCATATCCGGGCCATCGAGCAGACCCGGCAGATCACAAACGCGATGTATCTTCTTTCGACCTCCCGGATGCGGAAGACGATGAAGATGATCGATTATAACGTCAGCTATATGGTGCGGCTCCGCGCGACGATGAAGGACATCTTCCTTCATACCGAAATCCCGGTCAATCATCCCTATCTGAACGGCCATCCCGAGGTGAAAAGCTCCCTTTTCATCGTGATTTCGGGGGATAAGGGCCTGTGCGGAAGCTATCACAGCAGCCTCTTTTCCTTCACGGAGGAGAAGCTGAGGAAGCACGCCTCCGCCAACAGCCGGATCGGCGTCATCGGCATCGCCGCCGAGGAATATTTCCGCCACGGAGGCGTCGAGCCCGACTACTCATGGCGGGGCGTGATTCAGAAGCCGACGCTCTATCAGGTGCGGATAATCACCGACACGGTGCTGGAGGAATATCAGGCCGGGCGGCTGGATAAGGTCTACGTCATTTATACCCACTACGAAAACGCCACGCTGCAGGAGCCGACGATGATCAAGTTGCTTCCCCTGTCGGTCGAAAACCTGAAGGACGTCGGCGTGGAATACCATTACCGCGGCGATATGCTCTTCGATCCCTCCCCCGAGACGGTCTTCGAGCGGGTCGTGCCGCAGTTCATCGTCGCCTCGCTCTTCAACGCCATCACGCAGTCGTCGATTTCGGAGCACGCGGCGCGCATGAACGCCATGCAGACCGCCACGCAGAACGCCGACGAGATGATTGCGAGATTGCAGGCCGAGTATAACGCCGGACGGCAGCTGGCCATCACGAACGAGCTGTCGGAAATTGCCGCCGCCGCGCAGACCGTGGCCGAGAAGGCGATTTGATTTTTCCCGCCGAAGCGGGTCCGCGCTTTGAGGATTGCGTACCCGTGAAAATGGCGGAGAAAAGGGACGGGAAGGGAAGACCGGAGCTTTCGGCCTTTCTTGCATAGTTGGAGGAAAGAATGGAAACGGTAAAAGGGACGATCATCCGCATCTGCGGCCCCGTGATCGATATACGGATGGAAAACGGAAATATGCTCCCCATCAATTCGCTGATTGCCTGCGACGGGTCGGAGCATCATATGGAGGTCGCGGCCCAGCTGGGAAACGATACCCTCCGCTGTATCGCGCTTGAGGCCACCGACGGCCTCCGCTGTGGCGCCCGCGTCCACGGAAGCGGGGAGGGAATCACGGTTCCGGTGGGGGAAAAGCTCCCGGGCCGCGTCATCGACGTCCTCGGTCGTCCGATCGATGGAAAAGGGGAAATTGAGGCCGAAAAGAGGCTCCCGATTCACCGGGAGCCCCCCACGCTCAGCGATCAGCGCCCGGTCTGCGATATTCTCGAAACGGGGATCAAGGTCATCGATCTTCTCGCGCCCTATGCCAAGGGCGGAAAAATCGGCCTCTTCGGAGGCGCCGGTGTCGGGAAAACCGTGCTGATCATGGAGATGATTCATAACATCGCGACCAATCACGGCGGATTCTCGGTCTTTGCCGGCGTCGGAGAGCGTTCCCGCGAGGGAAACGAGCTGATGCGGGATATGATGGAGAGCGGCGTCATCAACAAGGCGGTGCTGGCCTTCGGACAGATGAACGAGCCGTCGGGATCGAGAATGCGGGTGGCGCTCACCGGACTGACCGTCGCCGAGTATCTTCGGGACGAAAAGAAACAGGACGTCCTCTTCTTCATCGACAACATCTACCGCTACGTTCAGGCGGGAAACGAGGTCAGCGCCCTGCTCGGACGCCTGCCCTCGGCGGTCGGATATCAGCCGACGCTGGCCAACGAGCTGGGAGAGCTGGAGGAGAGGATCGCCTCGACGAAGGACGGATCGATCACCTCCGTGCAGGCGATTTACGTTCCCGCCGACGACCTCACCGACCCGGCCCCCGCAACGATTTTCACGCATCTTGACGCGACGACGGTGCTGTCGAGGAGCATTTCGGAGCTCGGCATTTATCCCGCCGTCGACCCACTGGCCTCCTCCAGCCGGGTTCTGGAGCCCGATATCGTCGGGGAGCTTCATTACCGGGTGGCGCGCGGGGTGCAGGAATGCCTCCAGCGCTATGCGGAGCTGAAGGATATCATCGCCATTTTAGGGATGGAGGAGCTGTCCGCCGAGGACAAACAGACGGTCTACCGGGCGAGAAAGCTGCAAAAATTCCTCTCCCAGCCCATGTCGGTGGCGACCGCCTTCACCGGCGAGGAGGGGCGGTTTGTGCCGCTTGCCGAAACGATTGAAAGCTTCCGGCAGATCCTCGACGGCGAGGCCGACGACCTCCCGGAAAACGCCTTCTTTATGGTCGGAAACATCGACGAGGCGCGGAAAAAGGCCGAGACCATGACCTGAGGCCTAAAGAAAATTATTCTCAGTGAGCAAGGGGTGAGCATTGTGGCGGAATTTATGCTGGAGGTTCTGACGCCGAAAAAACAGTTTTTCAAGGGAGAGGTGGAGGCCCTGACCTGCACGCTCCCCGACGGCCAGCTTACCGTGCTGAAATCCCACCGCCCGATGCTCGCCGCGCTTGAAATCGGGGTTCTCAAAATCAAGACCGGCGGGAGCTGGAGAACCGCCTTCTCCTCCGAGGGCTTTATCGAGGTGCGCCCCGACGAGGTTCTCGTCTTCACGCAGAACTGCGAATGGCCGGAGGAGATTGACGCCGCCCGCGCCGAGGAGGAGCGGGAGCGGGAGCTGGAAAAGCTCCGCCAGAAGCAGAGCCTCATCGAATACCGGCAGACGCAGATTGCCCTCAACCGCGCCATGGCACGGCTGAAGGTGAAAAATACCGTCAACTGAACGCGGCATCCGCCCGACCGGATGCCGATTTTTTGCGGGCGAATTTTTTTCGGGGATAATGACGCGATTTGCCCGAAAAAGCGCGGCTTTCCCACGCGACTTTTTACGATGGACAAAAAAGGAGTAAAATCGGACGGCCGAATTGGTCCCTTTTTTTGCTTTTTCGTCTTGTAAGAATGGGGAAAATATGATAAAATAATGTTGCGGTTCCGCTGGGCCGCGCCGGAGGACACTATGAATCGGTACGAAAAGGAAATCAACAGACGGCGAACCTTCGCCATCATTTCCCACCCCGACGCCGGGAAAACGACGCTGACCGAAAAGCTTTTGCTTTACGGAGGCGTCATTCAGACGGCGGGCGCGGTGAAGGGAAAGGCCTCCGACCGTCACGCCGTTTCCGACTGGATGGAGATGGAGAAGAAAAGAGGAATCTCCATCACCTCCTCCGTCATGCAGTTTGAGTACGAGGGCTATTGTATCAACATCCTCGACACCCCGGGGCATCAGGACTTTTCGGAGGATACCTACCGCACGCTGATGGCGGCGGACAGCGCCGTGATGGTGATTGACGCCGCAAAGGGAATCGAACCGCAGACGCGCAAGCTCTTCCGGGTCTGCGCCATGCGGCATATTCCGATTTTCACCTTTATCAATAAGCTCGACCACGAGGCGCGGGATCCCTTCGACCTTGTCGACGAGCTGGAGCATGAATTCGGCATCGGCACCTACTGTATGAACTGGCCGATCGGATGCGGCATCGGCTTCAAGGGCGTCTATGACCGGGTCAACCGGAGGATTCTCACCTATGCGGACGCCCATCGGGGAAGAGACCGGCTGGCCGCCGTCTCCTGCGACCTCACCGACACGGAAAAGCTCGATTCCCTCATCGGAGAGGATATGCGGCAGATACTCACCGAGCAGGTGGAGCTCCTCGACGGAGCCTCCTTCGACCTTGACGTCGAGGCTGTGCGGGAAGGGAAGCTGAGCCCGGTTTTCTTCGGCTCGGCGCTCAACAATTTCGGCGTAGAAACCTTCCTTGAAAGCTTCCTTTCGATGACGACGCCGCCGCTCCCCCGGAAAACCGAGGAAATGACGGTCGATCCCTGCGACGATCGCTTCTCGGCCTTCGTCTTCAAGATTCAGGCCAACATGAATAAGGCCCACCGCGACCGTATCGCGTTTTTGCGCATCGTTTCGGGAAAATTCGAGCGGGGGAACGAATACTATCACGTTCAGCAGGGAAAGGAAATCAAGCTCTCCCAGCCTCAGCAGATGATGGCGCAGGAGCGCTCGATCGTCGACGAGGCCTACGCGGGGGACATCATCGGGGTCTTCGATCCCGGGATCTTCTCGATCGGGGATACCGTCTGTGAAAAGTCGCTCGGCGTCCGCTTCGAGGGGATTCCCACCTTCGCGCCGGAATGCTTCGCCCTCGTCGAGCAGATCGACAGCATGAAGCGAAAGCAGTTCGCCAAAGGGGTCAACCAGATCGCGCAGGAGGGCGCCATCCGGATCTTCTTCGAGCCGAATTCCGGCATGGAAAAGGTCTACGTCGGCGTCGTCGGACAGCTCCAGTTCGACGTCCTTGAATCGAGAATGAAGAACGAATACGGTGTCGAATACCGCCAGAGCCCGCTCCCGTATCAGCTGATAAAGAAGATCCCGGCTGGAATCGACCCCGAAAAGCTCTATCTGTACGAGGTCAAGTGGGTAAAGGACGTCAGGGAGAACAATTACCTGCTCTTTTCCAGCGAGTGGAGCCTTCGCTATACCCTTGAGCACAACGAGGGACTGACGCTGGAGGAATACGGCGGATAAGCTGTCGCGCCACCGCCATCCCGAAAAATTTCTTTGAATTTTGTTAAGAGGTAGTCATGCAGCAAAACAAGACCGTCAATATGACGGAGGGACCGATTCTCCGGTCGGTTATCGTCTATTCGATTCCCATCATTCTCGGGGGAATGATTCAGATTTTCTTCAACGCCGCCGATCTTGCCGTCGTCGGGCATTTCGCAAACTCGATTGCCACGGCGTCGGTCGGGGCGACCTCCTCCAGCATCAGCCTCGTCGTCAATACGATTTTGGGCCTGTCGGTCGGAATCAACGTCGTGTTGGGACGCGCCCTCGGATCCGGAGACGAGAAAAGAGCGCAAAAGGTCGTACATACCTCCATCGCCTTTTCCCTTGTGGCGGGTCTTGTTCTTGCCGGAGTCGGCTTCTTCCTTGCGGAAGGACTCATGATTCTCACAAAATGCCCCGAAAACGCCTTTGCCGGAGCGGTGGGATATATGAGAATCTATTTTCTCGGCGCCCCGGGCATTCTCGCCTATAACTTCGCAAGCGCGATCCTCCGCTCAAAGGGGGATACCCGCCGACCGCTTTATTATCTGATCGCCTCCGGCGTGGCCAACATCGGATTGAATCTGATTTTCGTCGCGATCTTTCACCTTGACGCCCTCGGCGTCGCGATTGCCACCGCCGTTTCCCAGTATATGGCGGCGGGAATGACCATCTACCGATTGACGAAGGAAACCGACGCCTGCCGGTTTATACCGAGGGAAACGCGGATTCATGCCAAAGAGCTGAGGGATATCATCCGGTACGGGCTCGCCTCCTCCGTCACCAACGCCATGTTCAGCATTTCCAACCTCCAGATTCAGTCGGCGGTCAATTCCTACGGCGACAGCGCCGTGGCGGGGAACGCCGCCTGCGCAAGCATCGAGGGCTTTGCCGCCGCCGGAAACAGTGCCTTTAACGCGGCGATCGTCGCCTTTCTCGGGCAGAACGTCGGTGCGGGGAAGAAGGCGAGAATCAAAAAAATTATCCTATGCTGCCTTCTTTGCTCCGTCACCTTCACCGCCTTTTTCGGACTTGTCTTCTTCACCTTCGGAGGCCCGATTTTCAGGGCGGTCTACCTGCCGAAGGACGCGGAGGCCGTCCGGATCGCGATTGTTCGTACCTATTACCTCCTGATCTTTTATTGGGTTCCCGCGGCCTACGGGGTCATCGGAGGAGCGGCGCAGGCGCTGGGGTATTCTTTCCCGATTATGCTCAATTCGATTTTCGGGGTCTGCGTTTTCCGGACGATATGGATGCAGCTGATTTACCCGAAAGCTCCCTCGCTTCATATGCTCTATATCTGCTATCCCGTGACGTGGGGACTCATCCTGCTGCTGCATTCGGTGGTCTTCTTCTACGCCATTATCCGCTACTATAAAAAGGGCGTCGTAAGATAAAACAATACCGGTCATGAAAGAGGGAGAACAGATGGAATTCAGCAAGCTGACAGAAAAAAAGCTGAGGGGCGAAAAGGTGTATTCCGGGAGCTTCCTGCAGGTCTACCGCGACATCGTCGCGCTCCCCGACGGGAACGAGGCCTCCCGCGAATACATTCAGCATATGGGGGCCGCCTGCGTCGTGCCGATTACCGAAAGCGGAGACGTCGTCATGGTGCGGCAGTACCGCTATCCCATCGGAAAGGAAACGCTGGAAATCCCGGCGGGGAAGATGAGCCCCACCGACGGAAATCCCGAAGAGGCCGCCCGGCGGGAGCTTTTGGAGGAGACGGGAGCGAAGGCCGAAACGATGACCTATTTGGGGGAATTTTATCCGCTGGCCGCCTATTCCGACGAGGTGATTCATATGTTCGTCGCCGAGGGGCTGAGCTTCGGGGAATCCCACCCCGACGAGGACGAATTTCTCAGCGTGGAGCTGGTGCCGCTGGAGAAGCTGGTCGATGAAATCATGCAGGGAAACGTGCCGGACGCCAAAACGCAGGCGGCGGTTCTGCGCGCTTATCTCAAGAGAAAAAGAGAGTAAATCCGACCGTTTATGAGCCGGGCAGGGAAGTTTTTCCTGTCCGGTTCTTTTCTTTTCGGTGCGCCGAAAAAGGGAATAATTTACAGTTGAATGAACCGTGAATTTTTTTAGAAAAAAAGAAATTTTCGTGTTTTCTTGTTGCAAACTGACCGAATCACTGCTATAATAAAAGAGTGAAAAGGCTTCGGAAATTTGGTTTTTCCCGACAGGAAACGTATGACAGCAGAGGAAAAGGAGGAGACAGAAATGACTTTTTGCAGCTTGGACTTTCTCTTTCTGTTTCTCCCGATTTTTCTTGTCCTGCACGGCGTGACAAGGGGGAAGACGAGAAACGCCGTCCTCCTCGGAGGAAGCCTCCTCTTTTACTTTTTCGCCTCCGGAAAGAGCCTCGGCTTCCTGCTCCTGCTGATTTTTTCCCTCCTGTTCAACTATTTCCTCGGACGCCTGATCGCCGAGACGAAGGGAAGCGCTCGCAGGAGCCTTCTCCTCTTCGGAGTCGTCCTTGACGCCGGGATTCTCCTCTTCTATAAATACGCCTGCGCGGTGGCGGAGTTCTTCATCCCGCTCTTCGGGGAAAATCGACTGACTCAAACCGATCTGCTGCTCCCGCTCGGACTCAGCTTTTATACCTTCAAGAACATTTCCTATCTCCACGAGGTCAGCGCCGGGCGGGCTCCCGCCGAGCGGTCTCTTGTCGATTACGGCGCGTATCTGGCCCTCTTTCCACAGATATCGATGGGGCCGATTATGACCTACGCAGACTTCCGGGCGGCGCTGAAACGCCGTACCGTGACGCTGAAAAAAATTAACGCCGGTATGGCGGAATTTATCCTCGGCTTCGGGCTGAAAATGATCTTTGCCAACCGTATCGGAGCCATCTGGAACGGCATCGATACCATCGGGTATGACGGAATTTCCACGCCGCTTGCGTGGATGGGACTGCTGGCCTACGCCCTGCAACTCTACTTCGATTTTTACGGATATTCCTTGATGGCGTCGGGGCTGGGCGGAATGCTCGGCTATTATACGCCGAAAAACTTTAATTATCCCTATCTGTCGGGCTCGGTGTCGGATTTCTGGCGCCGCTGGCACATCACCCTCGGGGATTGGTTCAAGGAAAACGTCTATATTCCGTTGGGAGGCAACCGACGCGGGAAGGGAATTCTGCTCCGGAATCTCTTCGTCGTCTGGTTTCTCACCGGAATCTGGCACGGAAACACCCTGAATTTCATGGTGTGGGGCCTCTTCCTCTTCTTTTTCATTGTCCTTGAAAAGTTCGGATTCCTTGACGCGCTACTGAATCATAAGGTACTCTCCCACGTTTACGTGCTGACGGTGATCCTCTTCTCGTGGCTCCTCTTCCGGCTTCCCACTCTCGCGGACGTCCCGACCTACCTCTCGCGGCTTTTCCCCTTCTTCACGAAAACGCCGGAGTACGTCTTCCGGCAGGATTGGGTAAGGTATATGAACAGCACGGGGCTTCTCCTCGCCGCCGGAGTTCTCTTCTGCACGCCGCTGCCGAGGAGGCTCTATCTGAAAATCAAGAATAAGGCCATCCTCGCCGTCCCGCTCCTGCTGTTGATTTTCTGGTATTCCGTCTACTGCTCCGCACGCGGGGCCAACGATCCGTTCTTGTATATGAATTACTGATTCGGCGCATGACGGGAATCCGAAAGCCCGCGCCGAAAACATCCGCTCAGCGGCAGGGCGCCGCGATTTTCCACAAAATTTCCGTCCAAAAGACGTTAAAGGAGGAATGAGAATGAACCGACCGAGAAAGCCGCACCGTGCGGCGGTGAAAACGCAAAGAATACTTCTTGCCCTGTTAAAAGCCCTCGGAACGCTCCTCTGCGTCTGCCTTTCAGTTCTTTTCATCCTCTATATCGGAACGCTGATGAGACGCGGCTCTGCCTCGCCGGAAACCGAGCCGTCCGAGGGACAGAGCGTCCCCGGGATTTCCTCCGACCGGGAAAGCACGCCCCCGACCGGGGAGGGGACAGGAAAGAACACCGAAGGATCCGAGAGCGCCTCCGACGCTCCCACCGATGCGCAAGCCACGGAAGGCCCGACCGACGAACCCACCGGAACCGCGCTGCCCGCCACCGAGCCGGAAGTGACGGAGCCGACGACGACGAAACCGCAAACGACAAAGCCGTCCACAACGAAACCCGGAACGACGAAGCCGGAAACGACGAAACCGCCGGTAACCAATCCGTCAACGTCGGAACCGCCGACTACGGAGCCGTCAACGACGGAGCCGCCGCAGACGCAGACCGACCCACCGGCAACGGAACCGCCGGAAACCGACCCGCCGCAGACCGATCCGCCGGTGACGGATCCCCCCGTCACTCAGCCACAAGGCGATCCCGACCGGATAAACGATCCCGATTATTTCAAGGACGCGCTCTTCATCGGGGACTCCCGGACGGTGGGCTTTTATCTCTACGCGAAGATCCCCGGAGCCTCCTATTTTGCCAGAACCTCGATGAACGTCTCAAACTGCTTCGCCGATAAAAAATCTGAGACCGGAACGGGGGATCTGAATCTGGAGGAGTATCTCAAAGCCAACAAATTCGGGAAAATCTACATTCTGCTCGGAATCAACGAAATCGGCTATTCCTACAGTTGGATTATCTCCCGCTATCAGACGCTTTTGCAAAAAATTCAGGAGCTACAGCCCGACGCCATCCTGCTGATTCAGTCGAATATGCACGTGACGAAGGCAAAATCCGACGCCAACCCGACGACCTTCAATAACGACCGCATCAACGAGCTGAACCGCCGCCTCGCGGCCCTCGCCGACGGGGAAAAAATCTTCTTCCTCGACTTTGCCGCGGCCTTCGACGGGGAAGACGGGTGCCTCAAAACGGAATATTCAAGGGACGGCATTCATTTCTACGCGAAAACCTACCCGCTCTGGCGCGACTGGATTCTCGAAAACGGCAAGCGATGACAGAAGCCCCGGACGACCGGGGAACCCGCCGCTCCGTGGCCTCGTTCTCTGCGTTTCCACGCGCGGAGGGAGGAACCGCGCAAGGGAAGAGGAGCCAAAAGGGAAGAGCCCAAGTGGAAAAATCCACGTGGAAAAATCCACGTGGAAAAAAACCACCGTGAGAATTGTCTTCGCGAGAAGATTCCACAGTAGGAAATCCATCAAGGGAACAGTCATATTTTCCCGCCCTACGGAATATTATTATAATGTCATATTTTTAGGACTTCCTCAGCAATCGGACAAGCCCCGCCGCGCCGCCGAGAGACCGACGCAAAGCCGCTATACCCGTTAAGCGTCCTGCGCCGCCGTCACGCTCTGACCGAACGCGCAACGCCGACGCCCTCGTACCGAGTCATAGTTTTCCGCCCCACGGAATATTTTTATGACGTCCGCAACGACTGGACAAGCCCCGCCGCTGCCGGAAGGTCGACGCCTCGAAAGGCCTTGACTATTCCACATTTTATAGATTCCCTCATTTTCTGTTTCTTTTCATAATTCTCATTTCTGTGAAAGCCGGTTATCCCTATGAAATCCTCTTCTAAATCTCAATGGAAAGGCTGCGCGCTCCTGTTGGCACTGCTTCTCTCCACCCTCGCCGTCGTCTTCGTCGGTTGCCTACGGGGAAGAGGCTTTAAGCTCCCACCGGCGGCCGTCGACGTCTTTATGAACGGAAACGGGGAAAAGGAGGAGGAGGAGGAGACCGAGGAGCCGGACGAAAGCGAGCCGAGCGAATCGCGGCCATCATCCCCGACCGGGACAACCCCCGCCGATACCGGAAGTCAGATCCCGCAGACCGACTCGCCCGCAACGGTTCCCCCCTCCACCGAGCCGGAGCAAACCGCGCCGACGGTCACGGAGGCCCCCGTCACCGAGCCGCCGAGGGCCGACGATCCCGACTATTTCAAGGACGCGCTCTTCATCGGGGATTCCCGAACGGTTGGCCTCTATATCTACGCGAAGATCCCCGGTGCCTCCTATTTTGCCAGAACCTCGATGAACGTATCGAATTGCTTCGCCGATAAAAAATCCGAGACCGGAACGGGGGATCTGAATCTGGAGGAGTATCTGAAAGCCAACAAATTCGGGAAGATCTATATCTTGCTCGGAATCAACGAAATCGGATATTCCTACAACTGGATTATCTCCCGCTATCAGACGCTTTTGCAAAAAATCCAGGAGCTGCAGCCCGACGCCATCCTGTTGATTCAGTCGAATATGCACGTGACGAAGGCAAAATCCGACGCCAACCCGACGACCTTCAACAACGACCGCATCAACGAGCTGAACCGCCGCCTCGCGGGCCTCGCCGACGGAGAAAAGATCTTCTTCCTCGATTTTGCCGCTGTCTTCGACGATGAAAAGGGATGTATGAAGAGCGAGTATTCCGGGGACGGCGTTCACTTCAAGGCAAGCGCCTATGCCCTCTGGAAAAACTGGATCCTCGAAAACGGGAAGCGGTGACGGAAGCGGGAACACCCGCCGGAAATACCCGCGGCAGTACCTGCCGGAGCCGGAAACGCTCCGCCGAATCCGTCCGCGCCAAAGCATCTTACCGGAAAAACGCCCACCGGAAACGCCGCAGGGTAAACGTGTGAATTTTATGTAAACATTTAAAATTTCCCTTGCAAATTGAAAAGCGGTGTGGTATAATCTTTCTGTTGATTTTGCGGGTGGTCCTCTGCTGTGCTCTGCACGAACACCCGGTTTAAGGAGGAGCTTTCATGGATCTCATCAAGGCTTTTACAAGTGAGCAGCTGAAAAAGGACGTTCCCTCCTTCGATATCGGTAATGACGTAAAGGTCTATTGCCGCATCGTCGAGGGCGAGCGTACCCGTACTCAGGTTTTTGAGGGAACCGTCATCGCGAAGAACGGCGGCGGGATCTCCGAAACCTTCACCGTCCGCCGTATTTCCTACGGTGTCGGCGTTGAGAAGACCTTCCCGCTTCATTCCCCGAACGTCGAAAAGGTAGAGGTTACCCGTATCGGTAAAGTCCGCCGCGCGAAGCTCTACTACCTGCGCGACCGCGTCGGAAAGAGCTCCAAGGTCAAGGAACGCATCTGATTGCAATCGAGTAGGGCGGAATAGCTCCGCCCTCTCACACCACCGTACGTGCCGTTCGGCATACGGCGGTTCGGTTCTT
>CANQQT010000014.1 GCA_947626065.1 uncultured Clostridia bacterium
AAGGCCTTCTCGTCGGCATCTCCTCCGGGGCCGCTGTCTATGCGGCGACGGTTCTTGCCAAGCGGCAGGAAAACAAGGGCAAGCTCATCGTCGCCCTTCTTCCCGACACCGGCGAGCGCTACCTTTCCACCCCGATGTTTTCCGATTGACGGAAAACGCGGCGCCCCCGGCGCAAAAGCTTCCGGAAGCCGGGGTCACGAAATTCCGACGGGCCGAACGCCCGGAGCCGACTTTTAAATAAGCTCTTTTGAGCGAGCCCTTTGAAGCCGGATTCTTTGAGCCAACCCGTGGAAGCCGAACCCAAGCCGGCCTTTGAGAGCCGAACGCCTCGGGGCTGGACGCTTGTGGAGCCGAAAGCGGCGTATCGGTACCGAAAAATTTGTCCCGCCCTTAAATGCTGTAGCTGTCGGCCCCGAGCTCCCGTCCACCGTTCAACAAGTCCTGAAGGGTGATGCCGTCGAGGTATTCGACGATGACCCGATAGAGCCCCTGCCAGACGGGCAGGGTGAGGCAGTCGGCCCGGCGCGGGCAGTCGGCGGGATTTTCCCCCACGCAGGCGACCGGCGCGAGGCTCCCCTCGGTCAGGCGGAGAATTTCCCCGACTGTGATAAGCGAAGGATCCTTCGCAAGCTTGTAGCCTCCCTGATAGCCGCGGTTGGTTTTCAGAAGGTCGGACTTGTTGAGAAGAGGGAGAATCTGCTCAAGGTATTTTTTGGAGATCGACTGACGAAGCGCAATATCCTTGAGAGCGATGTATCCTTCCCGATGTTCCGCCAGATCCAAAAGCATCCGCAGGGCGTAACGCCCCTTTGTGGAAATTTTCATTCCGGAAGTCCTCCTTTGAAGCCTTATAATTCCATTATACCGCACATTGGGCCGATTTTCAAGAGGGGAAAGCAATTTCCGGAAAATTTGTTCCGAAAGTAAATTCTCAAAGGAAAGGGAAGGCGCGGTTTAAATCGGCCTTTCACCTGAGAATTTACGCCTTGTGAGCGGCGCTTCTTGCCGCACCGAAAAATTTATGAAAAACAGGAGAAAAAGAAAATGAGCAAGATTGAAAATCCCTTGAACTGGAGCTTTGAAACCAAGCAGGTTCATATCGGACAGGAGCAGGCCGACCCCGCCACCGACGCAAGAGCGGTGCCGATTTACGCCTCTACCTCCTTCGTTTTCCACAATTCCCAGCACGCCGCCGACCGCTTCGGCCTGCGGGACGCCGGGAACATCTACGGAAGACTGACCAATCCGACGCAGGAGGTCTTTGAAAAGCGGATCGCGGCGCTGGAGGGCGGCGCGGCGGCACTGGCGACAGCCTCCGGCGCGGCGGCGATCTTCTATACGTTAAGCGCACTTGCAAGATCCGGGGAGCATATCGTCGCGTCCAAAACCATCTACGGCGGCACCTACAATCTGCTGGCGCATACCCTTCCGCTGTCGGCGGGTGTGACGACGACCTTCGCGGATCCGGAGGAGGAGGGCTCCTTCGAGGCCGCTGTGAAGGAGAATACCAAGGCGATCTTCGTCGAGACGCTCGGCAACCCCAATTCCAACGTCATCGACCTTGAGGCCGTCGCCGCCGTCGCGCATCGGCATGGAATCCCGCTGGTGGTCGATTCCACCTTCGCCACGCCTTACCTCATCCGCCCCATCGAGCACGGCGCCGATATCGTCGTCCATTCCGCTACCAAATTCATCGGCGGACACGGAACCGCCATCGGCGGTGTTATCGTCGACGGCGGAACCTTCGACTGGAAGGGCTCCGGAAAATACCCGTGGATTTCCGCGCCGAATCCGAGCTATCACGGCGTCTCCTTTGCGGAGGCCGCGGGACCCGCCGCCTTCGTCACCTATATAAGGGCCATCCTGCTACGCGATACCGGCGCGACGCTCTCCCCCTTCCACGCCTTCCTCTTTTTGCAGGGGCTGGAGACGCTGTCCCTTCGGGTAGAGAGACACGTTGAAAACGCGCTGAAGCTCGTGAACTATCTGAATGCCCATCCGCAGGTGGAGGCGGTTCACCATCCCTCTCTCCCCACCGAGCCGAGCCATCGGCTCTACGAAAAGTATTTCCCGAAGGGCGGCGGATCCATCTTCACCTTTGAGATCAAGGGTGACGCCGAAAAAGCGAAGAAATTCATCGACCATCTGGCGATTTTCTCGTTGCTTGCCAACGTCGCCGACGTAAAATCGCTGGTGATTCATCCGGCGAGTACCACCCACTCCCAGCTGACGGAGGATGAGCTTGCCGACCAGGGGATAAAGCCGAACACCATTCGCCTCTCGGTGGGAATCGAAAATTCCGCCGATCTGATCGCGGCGCTGGAGGAGGCCTTCCGGGCGGTGGAATAACGCGCGAAAGCGGCGCACAATGACGCACGGGAAAATACGCGGGAATAACACGCAGGAGCAATGCGCGGAACAACACGTAGAAACAACACGCGGAAGTAACGAGCAGAAACAACACGTGAAAGTAATCGCGTAACCGCGCGGGAACCGTGCGCGGCCAAGAACGGAACAGGGCGCCCTCGCGGGGGCGCCTTACCGTTATCTTCTCCCCGGTCATGCCGTTCGAGAGGTCAGCACGGATTTTTTTGAAAAAAAGTGAAAGAATTTTTAAAAAAACTTGCAATTAAGTAAAAAGTATGATACACTGTAGGAAAGACTATGAGAGGAGAAAAAGAAGTATGGATATGCTGAAAAAACTGTTCCCGTATTCCTTTAAGGAGAAGGACGGTGCCGTGGCTCTGGTCATTCAGATCATCGTCTACATTGTCGCGGGTGCCGTTATCGGGCTTGTTATCGGTCTGCTTGCCAAGATTCCGGTGGTGGGAATCATCATCGGCATTCTGGGCGGTGTGGTCGATCTCTATTGCCTCATCGGAATCGTTCTCTCTGTCCTTGACTATCTGAAGGTTCTCAAATAAGAAAATAGGGAAGCGGGGGAAAAGGGGACTCCGGAATTTTCCGGGCCCTTTTTCCGCTTTCAAATCCCATGCGGGCCCCGCTTCCTACGGCTTCCGATCGAGGCAAGGGTCGGCATGAAAAAAGCCCGGGAAACGGGCGGGCGTTATTTTTCGCACGGAAGTGCGCAGGCATCAGGAAAGGTTATTACACCATGCAGCTCTTAAAAAAACTTTTCAAACGGTATTTCATTGACGCGATGGGCGCGATGGCGCAGGGGCTTTTCGCTTCCCTCCTCATCGGGACCATTTTCAAAGCGCTCGGCATGATCCCGAAGCTCGGTTTTCTCGCCGAAATCGGCGGATATGCGCAGGCGATGGCGGGCCCCGCCATGGCCGCCGCGATCGCCGCTTCCTTAAAGGCGCATCCGCTGGTGATTTTCTCCTCGGCGGCGGTGGGATACGCGGCCAACCTTCTCGGGGGAAAGGGTGGGCCCTTCGCGGTCTTCCTCATCGCGATTGCCGCGGCGGAGGTCGGGATGCTCGTGTCGAAAAAGACGCGAGTCGACATCATCGTCACGCCCTTCGTCACAATCCTTGTCGGCGGCCTCCTCTCCATTCTTGTCGCCCCCTATATTGATATTCTCGTCGGCTATATCAGCGATTTCATCGGCTGGGCTTCGCTTCAGGCGCCGCTTGTCGCCGGGATCATTGTCTCGGTCGTCATCGGCATTTGTCTGACCCTTCCGATTTCAAGCGCCGCCATCTGTGCGGGACTTCTTTTGACGGGGAGCCTTGCCGTGGAGGGAAGCTCGGAGGGGCTCGCCATCGCGGGAGCGGCTGCCGTCGCCGGATGCTGTGCGCAGATGGTGGGCTTCGCGGTCATCAGCTTCCGGGAGAATCGCTGGGGCGGACTTTTGTCGCAGGGAATCGGTACCAGTATGCTCCAGATGCCGAACATCGTCCGCCATCCGCAGATCTGGATTGCCCCGACGCTGGCCTCGGCGATTACCGGGCCGCTCGCCGTCTGTGTCTTCGGGCTGAGAATGTACGGAGCGGCCATCAATTCCGGCATGGGAACCTGCGGCCTCCTCGGCCCGATCGGGTTGATTCTCGGCTGGCTGGATAAGGAAAACGGCTATCCGGTCCCCGTCACGGCGCTGAACTGGGTCGGACTGGTGCTTGTCTGCTTTGTTCTCCCCGCGCTTCTCTCCTTCTTGATCAACGAGCTGCTGAGAAAGCTCGGCTGGGTGAAGGACGGGTATATGAAGCTCGACGCCGACTGACGGCGGGGTTTTATACGCGAAAACGGCCCCGGAACGGGCCGGAAAATTCAAAAAGGGAGCCGCCCGCGCGCTTTTTCGGCGCCGGGCGGCTTTTGCCTGCCTGAAAACAAATTTCGTTTGCAAAAAGGGCGCACGCTTCAAGAACGCACGCCCATGCCGACGGCCCCGCCGCCGGTTTTTTTATTTGACGATTTCTCCGTAGCACTCGCCGAAGGCGCAGGTCGCGTTGGCTTCGTCGGTGTCGATGTGCATGGCGGTGGCGAATTTCGGGCTGACCCGGATGACGACGTCGCCGAGAATGGCGCTTCTCTCCGACTCGATGCGGACGGAAACGATGTCCTTATCCTTGACGCCCGCCGCCGCGGCGTCCTCCGGCGTCATATGGATGTGGCGCTTGGCGATGATGACGCCGCTGTCAAGATCGATTTCTCCGCAGGGGCCGACCAGCTTGCAGCCCGGCGTTCCGGCAAGGTCGCCACTCTCGCGGACGGGAGCCGTGATGCCGAGGGTGCGGGCGTCGGTGAAGGAAATCTCCACCTGAGAGGCGGGCCGGGCCGGACCGAGGATGATGACGTTGGGAATCGATTTCTTCGGGCCGACGATCGTCGCCCGCTCCTCGCAGGCGAATTGGCCGGGCTGGCTCAGATCCTTTTTCTTGGTGAGGGTCGCGCCCTTTCCGTAAAGGGCTTCAATATCGGCTTCGGTAAGATGAATGTGTCTTGCCGAGGTTTCCACGAGAACTTTTTTTGCCATTTTCTTTTCTCCTTCTGAATGAAAATAATAATTTCACCGAAAAATATTATACTATACGAAAAGGAAAAAGTAAAGGCAATTTTCAAAAAAACCGAAGAAAAAACAGATTTTTTTCTTCCCCTGAGGGGCGGAAAGGGTAAGGAGGCGAAAATGGGAAAGGAAGAGGAGAAGGATTTTCCGGAGGAGGCGCACGACGGGGCGCTTTCTTCTTCCGATAGGGACGGCTTCCGGCTCCACTGCATGACGGTGATCGGGCAGGTGGAGGGGCATTATCTGCTCCCGGAAAATCAGAAGGTCACCAAATACGAGCATATGATTCCGGCGCTCGCGGAGGTGGAGGAGCGGGAGGATATCGACGGGCTTCTGCTTGTGCTGAATACCGTGGGCGGGGACGTGGAGGCGGGACTTGCCCTTTCCGAAATGATTGCAAGCATGGAAAAGCCGACCGTTTCGCTGGTGCTGGGCGGCGGGCATTCGATAGGGATTCCCCTTGCCGTGGCGGCGAAGCGCTCCTTTATCGTGCCGTCGGCGACGATGACGCTTCACCCCGTCCGGATCAACGGGCTGGTGCTCGGCGTCCCGCAGAGCTTTGATTATATGAAGAAGATGCAGGATCGCATCATAGAGTTTATCAAAAGAAATTCCCGCGTGAGGGAGGAGACCCTGCGGGAGCTTCTGATGAAAACCGACGAGCTGGCAAACGACACCGGAACGATTCTCAACGGGGAGGAGGCGGCGGCCATCGGCCTGATCGACGAGGTCGGGGGGCTTTCCCCCGCCATCCGGGCGCTGAAAAGGATGAAGAGCCGGAAGGGCCGACGGGAAAGGGAAGAAAGAGGGAAGGCGCCGGGCGGACAGGGGGCAAAGGAGAAGGGAAACGGATCCTCCGCGAAGGGATAAAAAATCCCTCCGCAGATGCGCGGAGGGGAAGGTCAGACGCGAAGGAGCATGACCCGGTCAAGCCCTGCATAGTCCTTTTGGATTTCACAGGGGCAGAGGGCGCGGAGCGCCTCCCCCTGATCGTAGCCGATTTCGCAGAGAAGAGCGCCGCCCGGCTTTATGTTTTTCAAGAATCTTCCGAGCAGGGCGCGGTAGAAAACAAGGCCGTCGGGCCCGCCGTCAAGGGCGATGGAGGGCTCGGCGAGAACCTCCTTGTCAAGGGTCGGGAGGATATCGCTACGGATATAAGGGGGATTGGAGACAATGAGATCGAAGGTCTGCTCGCCCAGCGGATTTTCTTTGAGCAGGTCGGCGGCGAGGAAGGAGATCCGGTCGCCGACGCCGTTGCGGGAGGCGTTTTCAGCAGCCAGCGCCAGCGCCTCCTTCGAGAGGTCGACGGCAAGAGCAGAGACGTCGGGCCGATGGGCAAGAACCGAGACAGCGATACAGCCGCTTCCGGTGCAGAGGTCGGCAAAACGGCCTCCGGGCGGCAGAAGGCGGATGGCCTCCTCCACCAGATGCTCGGTTTCCGGCCGGGGAATCAGACAGGCAGGGGAGACGCGGTAGACCTCTTCATAGAAATACCACTCCCCGAGGAGATAGGCCAGCGGCTCGTGAGAAGCAAGCCGCGACAGCGCGGCGCGATAGGAGGTCTCCTCCGGGAATTTTTCACGTAAAAGCGCCCGGTCGCGAAAGGAGAGGCTTTTTTCAAAGAGGGAGAGGTCGGTCATAAGTCCGAAGCCTCGGTCGGCTTCCCGGATTCCTCCGAGGGCCCGTCGGGCGCGGGGGAAGGGTTCGTAGGAGCTTCTTCTACCGGGGCGGCGCCCTCGTTAGAAGTCTTTTCGGCCCCGTCGTCGGTGCCGGAAACGGCGTCCGAAAGAGAGTCAGCGTTGACAACAGTGTCCGCATCGGAAACCGTGTCGGTATCGGCGGCTTCGGTTCCGGAAACTGTGTCGGTTCCGGAAACTTCGTCCGTGCCGGAAACGATGTCGGTGTCCGAGGCCGTGTCCGTATGGGAAGCGCCGTCGGCGTCCGCGCCGGTCTCCGACTCCTCCGCGGCGGGCGGGAAGACGTCGGGCAGGGCCGCCTTCAAGGCGAGAATCGCGCATTCGATCTGTTTCTCGTCGGGCTCCCGCGTGGTGATTCTCTGCATCCAGAGCCCGGGGGCGGAGCAGATTTTCGTGAAGAGATTTTCGTGCTTTCCTGCGTACATAATGAACTCAAAGCCGATGCCGACGATCAGCGGGAGAAGAAGGAGCTTCGTCGCAACGCGCAGAAGCATATTGTCCCAGCTGACGAAGGGAAGGGAATTGACCAGAATACTGACGATGAGAATCACGAAAATGAAGCTGGTACCGCAGCGGGGGTGAAAACGCCGCTGTTTTTTCACGTTCTGAACCGTCAGCTCCTCCCCGCTTTCGTAGCAGAAAATCGATTTGTGCTCGGCTCCGTGATACTCAAAGGTGCGGCGGATGTCCTTCATCAGGGAGACAAGAAGAATATAGCCGATAAAGAGGGCGATTTTGAGCAGGCCCTCGACGAGGTTTTTCAGCGGGCCGAGGGAAATCCCTCCGAGCTGTTCGATCCACTTGGTGATCTGCGCGGGGAGAAAGAGGAAGAGTCCGACGGCGAGCGCGACGCCGAGCACGGTGCTGATCCCCATGATGATGCTCATGAGCTTGTCGCCGAGATGCTCGGTGATCCACTTGTCGACCTTGCCCTCCGGCTCCTCGTCGGTAAGGCCGTATTCCTCGGCGGAAACGCTGAGCGTTTTGAAGCTGAGAATCATCGACTCGGCAAAGCCGACGATGCCGCGGATGATCGGGAGTCGGAGGAGCTTGTGGCGGCTCCTCACCGAGACGAAGCGGTGCTTGGTCAGGCTGATGCTTCCGTCCTCGCGGCGGACGGCGATGGCATAGTCTTCCTTTCCCTTCATCATTACGCCCTCAAGAACCGCCTGTCCGCCGACGGTTCCGAGGCGGGGATTGGTATTTTGGTGTTTACTCATCATTCAGTCCCTACGATATGGCCAAGCACGCCATACCCTTTCCGGATTTGTGATTTGTCCGTTTTCTCATGAGGCGAGGCTTCCCTCACCTGAAGCTTTCTTCTTATTATAACAGAGAGCGGGGGAAAAATATATCACTTTTTGTGAACAAATCGTAAGATGTTGGAAGGGCGCGGAGGAAAAAGAAGAAAGGGGAGAGCGCATTTCTGGTCAGAAAATGAGAGACTTTTTCTTCCCGCCGACGGCGCTTCTCAGATTCTTTTCCGGGATTTTGAAAAAAAGTTGTCTTTTTCGCCTCAAAAATTCGTATGTTAATTAAACGTACACATATGGTTCATTTTCAGGATATATTTATGGAGTATCATGAATTGATTACCAAAATAACCGAAAAGGATAGGCTTCGGGAGAAAGGAGAAAAGAGGTACGTTGGCTCAGAAAGACGGGACGATGACGGAAGGACTTTCTCGATACCGATGCTTGACGTCGAATCAGCTCAAGGCCGTCGCTATCCTTGCCATGGTGATCGACCATACCGCCGTCACCTTTCTGCCCGCTACCCATTCCGCCCTTTGGATTCTGCGGTTCTTCGGACGCATGGCCGCGCCGATGATGTGCTTTTTCATTGCGGAGGGCTTTTACCATACCTCGAATCTGAAAAAATACATGGGTCGGCTCTTATTGATGGCCGTGATTTCCCATGTTCCCTATAACCTGCTGTTCCGTCTGCCGCTTCTTGAATTCTGGAAGGGCACCGACGTGATGTTCTCCCTCTTCTTCGGCCTTGTCGCGCTGGCGGCGGTGAAGACGGAGGGGCTTTCGACGTGGAAGCGATGTTTTGCCGTCATCGTCTGCTGTCTGTTGGCCTATTCCTCCGATTGGAACTACATTGCCGTGCTCTGGATTGTCGGCTTCGGCCTCTTTCACGGAAAGATGGGGAAGCAGATGGCGGTCTTTTCCGCCGTCAGCGCCCTTTATCTTTTGCAGGCGTTTCATCACCATATGGCGGGCCCCTTCTTCTGGCGCTTCGGGATTTTCCTTGTCTTCCTTCTCCTCCCCTTCTACAGCGGAAAGCGCGGAAGGAAGAGCAATCTGATGAAATGGGGCTTCTACTGGTTCTACCCGGTTCACCTCCTGATTCTCTATCTTCTGTCGGTGATTCTCTACTGAAAAATTCCCGGAAAACGGTCGGCGGGATACTCAGTATTAAAAAATGCCCGTTTGGGGCGAAAGACAGCCGCTTTTTCCCGGGCGAAAGGCGGCGGGACTTCCCTTGAGAAGCGGCTTTCAAATTTACTCCCCCGAAATTTCAAAAAAAATTCATTTTCCTATTGCAATTTCAAAAAAGATATGATATAATAGAAAAGCTGTAGAGCGAGCGTGACGGGCGGACGGAGCTTCCGAACCCTTTCCCGCGTGACGCCGCTTTTCATACGGCCTGTTGGTCAAGAGGCTAAGACGCCGCCCTCTCACGGCGGAAACAGGGGTTCGATTCCCCTACGGGTCACCAGAACGCGCGCGGGCAATCGTCCGTGCGTGTTTTGTTTTTTGGTATTTGAGAGCCCGGCGACGCCGGGGCCGGAAGGCCGGGCGCTGAGCTGAGTGTCGGAGCCGGTTAGAAGACCGGGCGCCGGAGTTGGTTCGGCAGACCCGGGTGCCAAGGTCAATTTGGCAGGCTGGGCGCTGGAGTCGATTCGGAGAGGCCGGTGCTGTGCCGTGTCAGGGTCGGCTCGGAAGAACCGGGTGCTGTGCCGGGCTGTAAAGTCGATTCAGCAGGCCGGGCATCGGGCCGGTAGACCTCGCCGTCAACCGGGAAAGCGACGCGCTTTTCAAAGAATTTAACGTAAAAAAGGGGATTTCGGGTATGGAACAGTTCAAAGGCAACGCAATCGTCGGACAGTCGGGAGGCCCCACCGCGGCCATCAACGCCACCCTTGCGGGCGTGATTCGCGGCGCGCTTTCCTGCCGGGAAATCGGGACTCTCTACGGGGCCCTTCACGGGGTGGAGGGAATGCTTGCCGGGACGGTGTGCGACCTTTCCGCGCTTTTTCACGAGGAGGAAAAGCTGAGCGCCCTTGAAAAGACGCCGGCGGCTGCCCTCGGCTCCTGCCGGATGCGGCTTCCCGACCCGAACGACGACAGCCCGGAGGGGAAAGCGGTCTACGAAAGGCTCTTTTCCTTCTTCCGCTCCCGGGATATCCGTTATTTCTTCTATATCGGCGGCAACGATTCGATGGATACCGTCGCGAAGCTCTCGGTTTACGCCGGGAAATGCGGGTATGCGATGAGAATCATGGGCGTGCCGAAGACGATTGACAACGACGTCATGGGAACCGACCATACCCCCGGCTTTGGCTCGGCGGCGAAGTACATAGCCGTGTCGGTGTCGGAAATTCTCCGCGACTGCGCGGTGTACACCGTGAAGGCCGTGACGGTCGTGGAAATCATGGGCCGGGACGCCGGGTGGCTGACGGCGGCTGCGGCTTTGCCGCGCGTGAACGGCGTCGGGCCCGACCTCATATACCTGCCGGAGCGCGTCTTCGATTATGAGCAGTTCTTCGCAGACGTGACGGAGGCGCTCAAGAGGCATCCGAGCGTCGTCGTCGCCGTCTCCGAGGGGCTTCGCCTCGCCGACGGAAGATACGTGGGAGAGGCCTCGCAGAGCGGCGTTTCCGACGTCTTCGGGCATAAATATCTTGCCGGAACCGGAAAGGCGCTGGAAAACGCCGTCAAGGAAAGAATCGGCTGTAAGGTGCGCTCGGTGGAGCTGAATATTCTTCAGCGGTGCGCCTCTCACGTCGCCTCGGCGACCGACATCGCGGAATCGGTGGAGGTGGGAAAGGCCGCCGTATCCGCCGCCGTCTCGGGACTGACCGGAAAGATGATGACCATCCGCCGCGTCAGCGATTCCCCTTACCAGACGGAGCCGGGCTGGGAGGATATCGAAAAGATCGCCAACCGGGTAAAAACGGTGCCCGACCGGTTTATCAACGAGAGGGGCAACGGCATTACCGACGAGGGCGTGAGCTATCTCCTTCCGCTGATTCGCGGGGAGAGCTACCCCGCGTATCGGGACGGGTTGCCGGTGCAGGTGATCATAAAATAACGTGTCTTTGTCTTGGCCGGGGTTTTGCCCCGGCCTTTTTGCGCTTTCGGCGGATTTTTCCGTGCGTTGCCTCGGCGTGCCGGGGCGGAAGTATTTTGAGCGGGAGCGGCTCCCGGTCGCGTTTTTTTCGCGCCATGGTTTCCCACGGCGTCGACCGCCGGTTGTGTCATAAAAAAATTTCTCCGGCAATACAATGGTATCGGTTGTCGAAAAGGACAGACTGAACATGAAGGAAATCGGAGGTTGAATTTATGACGATAGGGGAGTACAGGCCGGAGGGAAGCATTCTCTCGCTTCCCGCCAACCGCGAATATCTCTCTACGGAGCAGGGACTCCGGCGCGCGGCGAACGACGGCGTGATCCTTGAGGCCATGGCGGTGCGCTGTGACGGAAATTTCCGTCTGACCGTCGATCTCGGGGGCATGAAGGGATACATCGACCGGGAGGACGTACAGCTTACGCAGGAGGGCGAGCCGGTGCGCGACATCGCGGTCATTACCCGGGTTGGAAAGGCGGTCTGCTTCAAGGTTCTCGGCTTTTTTACCGAAAACGGAAGGACGGCGGCGCGTCTCTCCCGCAAGGAGGCGCAGAGGGAGTGCGCGGAGGCCTTCCTCGCCGGGCTGATCCCGGGGGACATCATTGAGGCCAAGGTCACCCATCTTGAGAATTTCGGGGCCTTTGTCGATATCGGGTGTGGCGTGGTCTCACTGCTGTCTGTCGACAGCATTTCGGTTTCGAGGATTTCGCATCCCTCCGATCGCTTCCGCGTCGGCGACAGGATCCGGGTGGTGATCAAGAGCATTGACAAGGAGAACGGAAGGATTTTCGTCACGCATAAGGAGCTTCTCGGCACGTGGGAGCAGAACGCCTCCCTCTTCGGCGTGGGACAGACGGTGGCGGGCATCGTCCGGAGCATTGAGGATTACGGAATTTTCGTCGAGCTGACGCCCAATCTCGCCGGGCTTGCCGAATACCGGGACGACGTTACGGTGGGGCAGACGGCGGCGGTCTATATCAAGAACATCATCCCCGAGCGGATGAAGCTGAAGCTGGTTCTCATCGATTCCTACCGGGGAGAGGGGGAGCCCTGCCGGAGCGTCTGCGGATACGGGTCGGAGGTTCTTCATATCGACCGCTGGGTCTATTCGCCGCCCTCCTGTCTGAGAAGGGTGGAAACCGTTTTCGGATAGCCGCCGACGAAACATTTCTGCCGCCGGGGCTTGACAAAATTGCCGCGAAGGTATATAATGAAGCGTAAAGCGGGAAAAAGCCGCAAGGAGAACCTTCTCCGGGAAGCTTCTTTGCGATAATACTTCGAGAAAGTATTTGGCAGGAAGAGAAATTTTTCGCGGGCCAAGAAGGCGCTTTCCCTTTTTGAAAAACGGAGGTGGTCGCGTTGCTGTTGGCGGTGGATATCGGGAATTCCAGCATCGATTTCGGTGTGTTCGGCGAGGACGGCAGACTTCTTGCCAAGAGCAAGCTGTCGACGGTCAAAACCAAAAGCACCGACGAATACGCGGCGATTCTGAGCGGGATTCTTCCGCTGAACGGCGTCGATCCGAAGAAAATTTCGGCGGCGATTCTCTCCTCCGTCGTTCCCCTTGTCACCTCCGCCATCTCCCGCGCGGTAAGGAAGCTCTGCGGGGTGACCCCCATGGAGGTCGGCCCGGGAGTCAAGACCGGGCTGAAAATCAAGATCGATATGCAGAATCAGCTGGGAGCCGACATCGTCGCCAACGCCGTCGCCACCGTCGCGGCCTTTCCCCCGCCGGCCGTCATCGTCGACATCGGAACCGCCACTACCTTTACGGTCATCGACAAGGAAGGGATTCTCGACGGCGTGATCATCGCCCCCGGCCTGCGCGTCTCGATGGACGCCCTCGCTTCCTCGGCCTCCGAGCTGCCCGACGCGCCGCTTGTCGCGCCGAAGAAGCTGATCGGGAAAAACACCGAGGATTCGATGAGCGCGGGGGTTCTTTACGGCCACGCCTTTCTCATCGACGGATTCCTTCGCCGCATTGCGGAGGAGCTGAAGGCCGAGAAGATGAGCATTGTCGGGACGGGAGGCCTTGCGGGGCTGGTGCTTCCGCTCTGTTTCTCACCGATTGTCGGTCGGGAGGATCTGACGCTTACAGGCCTTCGCCTGTTGTATCTGAAAAACCGGAAATGACCGGTTGACTATGCGTCGGGAGAATTTGGCGCGTGTGTCGGGAAGATAACGCTTGCAGGCCTTGCCTTTTGCGTCTGAAAAACCGGAAATGATCGTCTGACGCGTGCGTAATACGCGTATGTATACGCGTGTAGAACGTATGCGTAATGCGCTTTCGTCGGACGTTCATAATATATTTTTATGCACCGTACCTGCCTTCGCGGGACGGCAGCAGAAGGAGTTTCTTATGGAAAAAGCAGTCAAAAGCAACCAGTCAAAGGTACAGGACCTCGTGCTCCTCGGCCTTATGACAGCCCTCGTCGTGGTACTCGAGCTGTTGGGTCAGTTCATCCACCTCGGCGGGCAATTCGCGGTAACCCTCGTCCTTGTCCCGATTGTCGTCGGATCGGCGCTTCTCGGCCCGCTCGCCGGATGTTGGCTCGGTTTTACCTTCGGAATGACGGTTCTTCTCTCGGGAGAGGCCTCTGTATTTATGGGAATTTCTATACCCGGAACGATTGTTACGGTCCTTTTGAAGGGTATGCTGGCCGGCCTCGTCAGCGGAGTGGTCTATCGGCTTCTTGAAAAGAAGAATGCCTTCCTTGCGGTGATGGCGGCGGCCTTCCTTTGCCCGATCGTCAATACCGGTATTTTTCTCCTCGGCTGTTTCACCTTTTTCTTCAAGGCGCTGGCGGCGGAGGCGACGAACGCGGGGAAGAACCTTCTTGCCTATCTGCTTGTCTTCTACGTGGGTGGCAACTTCATCTTTGAGCTGATTTTCAATCTGGTGCTCGGCCCGGCGATCGTAAGGCTGATCGATGTCGGAAAGAAAACGGTGCTGAACAGAAGGCGCTGAAAAATAAAAAGGAAAAGCGTGGAGGGCAAGCCCTTCCACAAGCGTGGAGGGATTCTTCCCTCCACGCGATTTTTGCAACCGCATACCTGTCTTGAAAATTTTAGATCATAACAAAGCCCGCTCTTCGAAAAAATGTGAGGAGCGGGTTTTGTTATATGTTGAGAGAAAAACGTGTGAGAATTTGTTTCCAATTTTTTCATCATTCCCGGGTAAAATAAAGGTATTCTGACCCGGAGGGATGAAAAATGGAAAAGATTCTTACCGAAAAAAGTGTGGAAGACTTCGTGTATTTCCTGAGAAACGAGGAAAAGAGCCGGAACACGGTCGAAAAATATCTGCGGGACGCAAAGGCGTTTTTCGCGTTTCTAAAGGGCGAAGAGGTGACAAAAGAAACCGTAATCGCCTACAAACAGCGTCTTCTTGAAAACGGTTATGCTCCCCGGAGCGTCAATTCGGTGTTGGCAAGCCTCAACAGCCTGTTTGCCTTCCTCGGTTGGCATGATTGCCGTGTGAAAGCCTTGAAGCTCCAACGGCAGATTTTCTGCCCGGAGGAAAAGGAGCTGACGAAAGCCGAATACGAACGCCTCTGTCGGGCGGCAAAGGAGAAACACAACGAGCGGTTGAACCTCATTTTGCAGACGATCTGCGGGACGGGAATCCGGGTGAGCGAGCTGTCCTTTATCACCGCCGAAGCGGTCAAAAGCGGCGAGGCGGTCGTTTCACTCAAAGGCAAGACAAGAACCGTCTTTCTCGTCAAACCCCTGCAAAAGAAATTGCTCCGCTATCTTGCGGAGCAGAAAATCCAATCCGGCCCGGTTTTCGTCACCCGTACCGGAAAGCCGATGAGCCGCACCAACATCTGGCGAGAGATGAAGGGCCTATGCGTCGAAGCGGGCGTCAACCCGCAAAAGGTGTTTCCCCACAATCTGCGGCACCTGTTCGCGCGGGTATTTTACGGGATTGAAAAGGACATCGCCAAGCTGGCGGATATTTTAGGTCACAGCAGTATCGAAACGACGCGGATTTATATCATTTCCACGGGGACGGAGCATCGGAGACGGATGGAGAGTATGAGGCTGATTTTATAAAAAGCCGACCGGTTGTTACATAGTCCGTATTATGTTGCGACGGATACAAAAAAGCTTCCGGCGGAACCGGAAGCGAAAAGACGAGTTGAAAAAAAGGGAAAAGAGACAAGGCCTTTTCATTTTTCCTTCTGAAAAGGCTTTTTGCTCTCTGCTTTTTGACTGTTTTGAACCAAATCATACTTTTTTCTGAAATCCATTGAAAAAAGGTATAATTTGTGTTATAATGTCAGACATAAGGTTATATAATAGTCGAAATTAAGTATTTGAAGTGTATGCAACATAATACGGATTGTGTTGTAAACTCTTTTTATATTCAAGCGGTATATAACCTTAATTAATTAACTGATGAATGAGGAGATGGTTTCGTTTGTCTAATTTTTTTAAAAGCCGTAAAGAACGGATTCTTCCGTCAATTTTGGCCGCGTTGGCGGTCGTTTCTGTCGTTCTGTTGGAAGCGCCGCTTGAAATTTACAGTGCCAATCAAATGGAGCTTTATTGCTCTTTGCGTGATTTTTACCCGTACTGTCTCATAATCGGGTTGGGGTTAGCCGCTTTGGCTTTTGCCGTCTTATATTTTGTACCAAAATGCCTTTATCGCTTGTTTTGCCCGTTGGCTGTGGCACTGGCCTTTCTTCTATATTTGCAATGGTCCTATCTGAACTTGCAGTATAATGGCCTTCCCGGGGATGCATTGGGAGGGTTTACACCGTCGAAAACGGCGCTTATAGTCAATACGGTCGTATGGTTGGTCGTGCTGGGGCTTGCGGTTGCCACCGCCTTTTTCAAAACGCGTAATGTTGTTCGGATGGGATGCTTGATTCTGTCGGTGCTGGTGCTGGGGACACAGATTTCCGGCGCGATGGCGTTGTCTGTTACCAATCGGGACTTGTTCAGGACGCGAGAACAGCGTATGCGTCAGGACGATCCCGAATATACCTCAAAAGTACTTTACTATGACAATTTTACATCGTTTTCTTCGTCACGTAACGTGTTTGTCTTTTTGGTGGACCGGTTTGATGAGGATTTTGCAGAAGCGGCTCTTAAAGAATTGCCTGATATTTACAATGAACTGGATGGGTTTACCTGGTTTCAGGATAACCTTGCATGGTTTCAGGGAACGTATCCTTCTGTTGCATGGATGCTGACTCAGACACCGTATAGCGGGGATATGAGCAGAAAAGAATATCTAAATACCGCATATAAAAGAGGAAATACCCCTTTTGATTTGCTTCATGAAGCGGGATATACGATCAATTTATATAGCGATGTTTATGATTCTTATAGCGATGGGTATTATCTCCCCGATTATATCGGAAACTTAATTTCGCAAAAGGAAGCGGGAAAAGTTTCCTTTAAAAACAAGGTATTGACAGCCGTTAAGATGATACGTGTGGCTTTATACAGAAGCCTGCCCTTTGCGGCAAAAAAATTGTTGGGGAACGTGGGTTCCGGCGTGGATTCTTTATATAGAAAAGATCTCATGTATACAACGGAAATGGCCGGTATACAGAGAAAAGTGTCCGAGGGGCAATTTGTTCTTCAAGGGGAAAAGACGTTCAGCTTTATTCATATGCACGGTTTTCATTCTATCTTTTTTGAAGAACATTTGAAGGCCGGAACCGACGGTTCTCCCAGCGCATTGGCGATTGCGGCGCAAGGCAGTTTTTCTATAATCAACCGGTATATACAGGAAATGAAGCGGTTAGGTGTGTATGAGGATGCAACGATTATAATCACGGGAGATCACGGAAAAGCGATGGCAGAAGAAGATCCCTCAGACCCGTTTGCGCCGAAGCTGACTGCAATGTTTGTTAAACCTTCCGGGAGTAGCGGCGTTCCTTTAAAAACGTCACAGGCGCAGGTGTCTCATGAAGATCTTTGGGCTACCGTGTTTAAGTCGGAGGGCCTTGGCGGAAACACATGGGCCGGGATGTCTGTTTTTGATGTTCCGGAGGACTCTGACCGTGTTCGCAAGCAATATTATTATGTAGGAAAAAGAAACGTCAAAGGTATTGATGAATATATCTATGAAATTACAGGACCGGCCAGAACGCCCACAGAAATGCAGGTGGCCTCTTACCATCATTATGAAAAATATCAGGGACAATAAATATCCTGTCAAGTATGTCTAATTAGGATGATTTTCCAAACTTTTCAATTTTCCTCCCAAAATTCTCTATTTTTTTGTGAAAAACAGCCTTTGCAAAAAAGGGGAAAATCGGGTAAAATAAAAGACAGTGTGTAGCCGAAACGGCGTAAGTCCAACGATGGACCTGCGCCGTTTCGGCCTTTTTTGGAGGTTTATTATGAAAAAGAATACCGGTAGTCTTGCCGAGGAGAAGGTGGGAAGGCTGATGGTAAGCTACGCGCTTCCCTGCGTCATTTCCCTTCTTGTCGGCGCGCTTTACAACATTGTCGATCAGATTTTCATCGCCAACGCTTCCTATCTCGGCTCCTGCGGCAACGCCGCCAACACGGTGGTTTTTCCTCTGACGGTCATTGCCCTTGCCGTCGCCGTGATGGTAGGGGATGGGTGCTGTGCCTTTGTCAGTCTGAATTTGGGAAAGGGCGAGAAAAAGGAAGCGGCGCACAGCGTCGGCCTTGCGGTTCTGATGACGGTTTTCGGAAGCCTTCTTCTCTGCGGCCTCTATCTTGCTTTTTCCGAGCCGATTTTAAAAGTGTTCGGCGGAACGGTGAACGAAGAAACCTTTTCCTTTTCAAAGGAATACTTTCTTCCGCTTACCCTCGGTCTTCCCTTTTATATGTTCGGTCAGGCCATGAATCCCGTCATCCGCGCCGACGGAAGCCCGAAATTTGCGATGGCGGCGACTCTGACGGGAGCGGCGGAGGCGACGGTTCTCGGGCAGATGACCACGGCCTTCCTCTCCCTCTATTATCTTTTCCGTATGAAGTCCGTGAAGCTGACAAAAAGGGATTTTCTCCCCGACGGCAGGCTTGTCGGGGCGATCCTTTCACTTGGAATCTGTAGCTTTCTGTCGCAGATTTCGCTGGTTTTTGCCATGGCGGCCATCAACAATATGATAAAGAAGTACGGCGCGGCCGATCCGATTTTCGGTCAAGAGGAATTTTCGCAGATTCCGATGGCGGTGGTCGGAATCGTTATGAAGGTGTTTCAGATTGTGATCTCCGTCGTCGTCGGAATGGCGGCGGGCTGTATTCCCCTTGTGGGATACAACCGGGGAGCCGGCAGGGACGATCGGGTGAAAAAGCTCTTTCTCCTTCTCCTCGCCGGGGAGGCCGCCGTCGGCTTTGTCGCTCTGTTTGCGGCGGAATGCCTGCCGCGACAGCTGATCCGTGTCTTCGGCTCGGCAAAGGAAAGCGCGTATTATACGGCCTTTGCCGTCCGGGCCTTCCGCGTGTATCTCTCCGCAGTCGTCTTTGCCTGCCTGAATAAGGCAACCTTCATTTTTCTTCAGGCGATGGGGAAGGCCTTTTCCTCCACGTTTCTTTCCATGCTGAGAGAAATCGTCTTCGGCGTCGGCTTCGCCCTCCTTTTGCCGCGGTTTTTCGGCCTCGACGGCGTTCTTTATTCGATGCCGGTCTCCGATCTTCTGACGGCGCTGGTCTCCTTCTCCTTGATTTTGCTGACCTTGAAGGAGCTTTCGGGCAAAAAGGAAAGCGGCGCATTGGCGAGGGGATAACCGGCGGGGCCACCGATGCGGAAAAAGCGGAAATTTGTTTTTTCCCCTCTTGATTTTCTCTTAAAACCGTGTTATAATAGTCCCAAACGAAATAGTGAAATACGGTTTGAAAAGTTGTGAGCTGAGTAGATTAAAAGGGAATCCGGTTCAAATCCGGAACAACCGCCATTACTGTATTTGACGGAAAAGCAGGAAATCACGGGCGAGCTCTGCCCGGAGGGCCGGCTTTTTTGCGGCATTTCCGCGCCGTCATAAGTCAGGACATCTGCCGTATTTTCCGGTAAATCGCCGCTTGGGTGAGAAGAGTGCAACCGAACGAAGCCAAATTTTCGGCTTCCCGTTTGCGCTCTTTTTTGTTTTGCTTCCCCTGCGGAGTCTGCGGAGGGAAGCTTTGGGCGCGCAGGAGCTTTGGCGCTTGGGAGGGACGATCATGACTGAGAAAAAACGGGAATGGGCGAGGGACTGCCTGAAAAGAAAAAGCGAGGAGCTGGGAAGGCTCCCGAAAAAGGAGGACTTCGACGGGCCGACGCGCTCCCGCATTAAGGCCTTCCTCGGCCCTTGGCCCCGGGCGCTGGAGGAGGCGGGACTGAAAGAGAAAAAGAAAAAGGGCCCCCGGGACGGGGCGCACAATTCCGCCGAACCCGAGCGTTCGCCGAATCCCCCGCCGCCCACGGAGGGGAGCGGAGATTCCGCCGGGCCTTGTCCACCTTCTCAAACCCGCAGAAAGGAATCGTGAGTCCGCAGGGCTTTGCCAACCTTCTCAAAACCGAAGAAAGGAACCGTGATTCCGCAGGGCTTTTCCCACCTTCCCAAAACCGCAGAAAGGAACCGTGATTTCACAGCCCCTTGTCAACCTTCTCAAAACCACAGAAAGGAAACGTGATAAAAATGAAAAGAAAAGTTTTTTTGCTCCTCTTCCTGTCGGCACTGATTTTGGCGCTCCTCCCTCTTGTCGGAGGCGTTTTCGCGGCAGAGGAGATCGTGATTTCAAGCGCCGAACAGCTTTACGCCTTCGCAGAGGAGGCAAACGGCGGGGCTTCCTATCAAGGGAAAACCGTCCGGCTGGGGAAGGACGTCACACTCGGCGGGGAGAGCCGCCCGTGGGTGCCTGTTTCCTCCTTCGACGGAACCTTTGACGGGGGCGGGCATACCGTGGAGGGGCTCTATATCGACACGGATAAAGGGAATCAGGCCCTGTTTGCCTCCTTGAAAAAGGGAGGAATTGTGAAAAATCTGACGTTGCGCGGGGAAATCACAAGCTCCGGCACCACCCTTGCGGGAATCGTCGCAAGCAATGCCGGGCGGGTGGAGAACTGCGCCTCGGAGATTCGCCTTGTCGCGACGGGCGGATCCCTCGTCCATTTCTGCGGAGGAGTGGTCGCCGACAACAGCGGGGAGGTTCTCCGGTGCTGTTTCACCGGCAGATTGGAAAAGGAAGGGGGAAGCGCCGTCGGCGGTGTGGTCGGGCGCAATCTCGGCGGCACCGTGAAGAGCTGTTATAGCACGGGCGAGATAAAGAGCCCTTCCGGCTCCCACGTGGGAGGCGTCATCGGGCAGAACCGTGGGAATGCCTCGGTGCAGGGGCTCTATTTCGCCGGGGAGGTGAGCGGAAAGACCAACGTCGGCGCGGTGATCGGGCAGGATCAGACCCCCGACGGAAGCCGTGGGCTCTACTACCTTGCCGGAAGCGTTCCCTTCGGCGTCGGCAGTACCGGAAACACCGACGGGAGTCTTTCGGAGGAGGAGATGAAAAGCGGCCTTCTGCTGTCTTTGCTGGGAGAGGATTTCGCGGAGGACGCGAAGGGGAAAAACGGCGGCTTCCCGGTGCTTTTCTGGCAGATAGAGGCGGAAACCGGCGAGGAGCAGACCCCAAGTCTTCCGGAGCAGACTCCGCGCGCCAAGGAGCTTGTTTCTCTCATCGAGGCGGCGGTGGAGAGCGCCAAGGCTCACGGCGGGGAAGGGGGCGGCTCCCTTTTGGGGAGCGAGGCCTATCGGCGCGGGGCAAGCTCGACCGACACCGACTGGATGGCGCTTGCCATGGCGAGATTTTCCCTTTTTGACGGGGCAAACGGCGGGACGTATTTCATCGACGACGGGGAGGGCTACCGAGCCTATCTCTCGGCCCTTGAGGCCTATGTGGAAAAGGCCTATGAGGAGCGGGGAGGGCTTCTCCATACCATCAAGGCGACGGAATGGCACCGCGCGGCGCTGACCGTCAGGGCGCTCGGCGGCAACCCGGCGCGATTTGGGGAGGTAAACGGGGAGCCTATCGATCTAATCCGCGACGGAAGCTACGAATGCGTAGTGAGCGGCGGCCCCGGCAGGCAGGGAATCAACGGCTGGATTTTCGGTCTGATTTCCCTCGACGCTTCCTGTGCAGAGGTTCCGGCGGGGGCGTCTTATTCCCGCGAGGTGTTCATAACGGAGATTCTTTCCCGACAGCTGACCGACGGCGTCGGCGGAAATCTTTACGGCGGCTGGGCGCTGAGCGGCTACGGGGAGAGCTCCGATATCGATATCACCGCCATGGCGCTTCAGGCGCTGGCGCCTTATTATCCCGACGGGACGGTCTACAGCTTCCGAAACACCGCGAGCGGGGAGACGCGTGAGGTGACGGTGCGGCAGTGTGTGGAGGAGGCGCTCGCCCTTCTTTCCTCCCGCATGGACGAAACCGGCGGCTTTTCCTCCTGGGGGAGCAAAACGTGGAGGGAATCAGTCAGACCCTGATCGCCCTTCTCAGCCTCGGCATTGATCCTGCCGCCGATTCCCGGTTTGTCACACCGGACGGGAAAACGCTTTTCGACGGGCTGATGCTCTTCTGCCTGCCGGGCGGGGGCTTCTGTCATGTCCCCGGCGGCGCCTGGAATTCCATGGCCAACGATCAGGCAACCTGCGCTCTGGTGGCCTACTGGCGGTTTGAAAACGGTCTGCGGGCCTTTTACGATATGAGGAACGAGCCTTCCGAGGCCGAGCGGGCCGCGGTTTCTGCCGTCACGGAGGCGGTTGCTTCCCTCCCGGCGCCCGGCGCTTCCGACTATAAAGAGAAGCTCAAGGAAGCGTGGGAGATGGCTTCGGCCCTTCCCGAAGAAGAGCGGCGCTATGTGAGAAACTGGGGAGCCCTTGCCGGGGCGCTCGACCTTATCGGCGGGGAGGAAGGGCTCGACAAGGACGAGCCCTACCCGGTCGGCATGGAGGTGAGCGTGCTTCCCGACAAAACGGTTTACGTGGAAGGGGAATTTTTCGACCCGACCGGGATGAAGCTTCTTCTTACCGACAGCGAAGGGAAAACGCGGGAGCTTTCCCGGGAAGAATACCGCTTGGCTCCCTCCGGGGCGCTGAGCACCTCCGACCGTGAAATCCTCCTTATTTTCGGTGTTTTCAGGGCTTCGGTGAAAATTACCGTTCGGGAAAAGCTCCCATGGGAGGGAGCCGGAAGCGAGGCGGATCCCTACCGCATCGGAAGCGCGGAGGAGCTTGTCGCCTTCGCGGCCTTTGTAAACGGCGGTGGGAGGACGGGCGGCACCTTTACCATGCTGACAAAGGATATCGACCTTTCGGGCATTTCTTGGATTCCCGTCGGGAGAAGTCTTGCGGTCACCTTTTCCGGGGTCTTTGACGGGCAGGGACACAAAATAAAGAATCTTGTCTCGGAGGAGGGCGGCCTTTTCGGCTATGCCTCCGATGCGGCGGTGATAAAGAATCTGCATCTTGCGAGCGGGGCTGTCGGGTGTGAGAGCTTTCACCGGCCCTTCCGCGGGGGAATCCTCGGCTGGAGCGACGGCGCCGACGTCGAGAACTGTTCAAACGGGGCCGTCGTCTGCGGGAGCTTCAGCGGCGGAATCGTCGGCACGGTTCGGGCGGGGGAGAGCAGAATTTCCCGCTGTCTGAACAGGGGAAGCCTCTATTCAAACGACGGAAGCTCGGCCCTCGGCGGCATCGTCGGCCATCTTGCCGACGGCGTTTCGGTGACGGTGGAGGACTGCGTCAACCTCGGGGAGGTCGCGGGCGGCTTTGATATCGGCGGGATTGTGGGAAATATGCAAAACGGCCCGCACAGCGTGATAAGGTGCTACAGTACGGGAAATGTGAAAACCGTTTCCTCAAATGCCAACGTGAACGAACGGGTTGGCGCGATCGCCGGGACGGCGTCGGAGTATAAGAACCGGATAGAGAGTTGCTTTTATCTTTCAGGCTCATGTAGGCAGGGCGGCCTCGGGAAGGATTCCGATCTTCTCGGCACGGAGGCGATGAGCCGGGAGGAGATGACCGGCGGGGCGCTTCTTTCCCTCCTCGGGAGCGCCTTCAAGGAGGACCGGGAGGACGGGGAAAACGGCGGCTTCCCGCTCCTCCTCTGGCAGGAGACGGCGCCGACCGAACCCCTTCCGCCCTCCGGGGGAACGGAGGAGCCGGAAAATCCGGGAGAATCGGGAAAACCGGGAGAATCGGAAAATCCGGAAGAATCGGGAAAACCGGAAGAATCGGAGAATCCGGAAGAATCGAAAAAGCCGGAAGAATCCGGAGATCCGGAAAAGCCGGAAGAGTCCACGCCCGGAATCACGGAGGAGACCGCGCCTCCGACGGGGGATGTGGCCCCCATTCTTGCGGGAATCCTTCTCCTTCTTCCCCTCCTTTGCGCAGGTGCGCTTGGGAAAGGAAAAAGAGAAAACGGAGGCTTGTTTTTGCGGAGGGGAAATCCTCGGAAGAAGGACAGCGTGAAAATGAGATGACATCCGGCTTTATGTAAGAGTATTTCACGCCAAAATTCACTTTGCTTCGCAGCCCCGGTGAATTTCATGACGATTGGTGCCGCCGCAAAGCGGCGGAAGGGAGATTAACGTGAAGAAAAGAAGGAAGCTTTCGGCTCTCTGCCTGCTTCTTGCGGTAGCGATTCTTGCCCCGGCGGGGGCAGAGACGGCTTTTGCGGCCGAAAGACCGGTAAGCGCACTTGAAGCGGCGGTGTCCGGGAAGGATTCTTTTGCGTCGGAGGACTCCGAAGCGGAAATTTTCAAAGCGGGGAGCTCTCCTTTCAAAGAGACCGCCTCGGCCCCGACGCTTGAGGTTTCGCTTACCGACGGGGCGACGGTGAGAAACGACCGGCTGAGCTTTGAGGTGACGGCGAGGGGCAAGAAAGGGGAAAAAATCCCCTCTTACGTGACGCTGAACGGGGAGCCGGTCGGGAGTCTGTGGGACGATGGGGAAAAGACCGGTTATACCCTTGCCTTCTCGGAGGCGGGGAGACAGACCGTGACGGTAAGCGCTTCCTCCGAAGGGGAAGAGACGGTGAAAAGCTTCACCCTCTTCTACCGCCCGGCGAAGAAGGGGGAGAGGATCGGTACCGCGACGGTGAGCGTCGAGGTCTTTTCCCTCGGGTGCGGGTATCTCATCCCGCCGGTTTCCCTCCCGATTTTAGCGGGGGAAAACGCCGCGCAGGCGCTGGTGAGGCTGCTTTGTGAGGAGGGCTTTGTCTGCTACTTCGGCGGCGAAGAAGAGGATGGCTTTTACCTTGCCTATATAGCCGACGGAGGAGCACGGCCGGAGAGCTTCAACGGCTATTTGCGGAGCCGGGAGCCGAAGAATCCCCGGGCGCTGGAAATTTCCCCCGCGATCCCCGATGATCTTACCGGGTATCTTGAAAAAAGCGGGGAATTTTACGGCCCCGACGATTACGAAAAGAATTGGCAGGGCTTCCTCGGGGAGTTCGTGTTCGCGGGAGGCGCGGGTTGGATGTACAGCCTCAACAACCGCTTCCCGAACGTCAGTCTTTCCGACAGCTTCCTTTCGGATGGCGACGTGATGAGGGTTCAGTTTACCCTCGCCTACGGGGCCGATATCGGCGGGGGCAAGGCCTTGGGCACCGGTGGGAATGCCGATTTTTATCCGGTGGCAAACCGGGATTCTTTGACAAAAACGCTGGAAAAGGCCATGAGCGGCGCGCTTTCCGACAGGGGAGGGGAGGCCCTGCGGGAGGCGCTGGCCGTCGCCGGAAAGCTCAACGCTTCGCAGGAGGAGGTCGACGGGGCCGAGCGTGCCCTGCGGGAAGCTCTTGAAAAAAGCGGGGAGACCGAAGCCCCCGGAAGCGGCGAAACTACCGGAAGCGGCACCTCCGGAAGCGCCGAAAATACCGAAACCGGGCCTTCCGGGAATGCCGGGAATACCGGGGGCGGGACTTCCGGAGACGCCGGGCCTATCGAAAGCGCCGGAAATGAAGGAAACGCTTGGCAGGGCGAAACGACAGGAGCCTTTCCCTCCGCCCCCTTCGAGAGCCAGACGGGAGAAGGGAGCCGCCCGGCCCCCGACGACACCGATGCCCCTTCGGAAGGGGAAACTCCTTCGGAACCCGAGGAGAGCAGACCCGGGGCGGGAGGCAATTCCTCCGAGCCGGAGGACGGGGAAGGAGAGCTTCCTTCCCTGCTTGCGGTGGCAAGAGGAATTGTCGAATGGAAAAAACGCGACCTCGGCCTTCCTCCCGACGGCGGCCTCCTTGAGGGGAGCTTCCTTTCACTCGCCGGGAGTACGGCGGGGGACTGGTACCCCATCGCGCTTTCGCTTCTGGGGCTTGAGGACAATTTTCCCGCCTACCTTTCGGCCCTGCGGGAGGCCGTTGAAAAGCGTTATCGCACGCCCGGTCGGCTCAGCTCCGCGAAGGCCACCGAATGGCACCGGATTTCTCTTGCGGTGCTGGCGGCGGGCGGGGATCCGACCTCCTTCGGAAGAGACGAAAACGGGGAGCTTATCGACCTGATTGCCGACGGAACCTATGAGCGGGGGAGAACGGCTTCCCTCGGAAAGCAGGGAATCAACGGCTGGATCTGGGGGCTGATAACGATCGACGCGAAGGGGTACGAAGTCCCCGACGGCGCCTTTACGGGGCGGGAGGATATGATAAAGGAAATCCTTTCCCGTCAGCTTCCCGACGGCGGCTGGGCGCTGAGCGGAAGTCACTCCGACCCCGACCTCACCGCCATGGCCCTTCAAGCGCTGGCGCCCTATGCAAGGGGAGCCGAGAGTCGGGTAGAGGAGGTTTCGGAAGAGACGGCAGACGCGGTAAAGAAAGCGGTGGATAGGGCGCTCACCTTTCTTTCGGAGGCACAGCTTCCGACCGGGGATTTTGAGAGCTGGGGGACGCGGAACTGTGAAAGCGCCGCGCAGGGGATCATCGCTCTCTGCTGTCTCGGCCTCGACCCGCTGACCGATTCCCGCTTTGTCAAGGAGGGAAAAACGCTTCTTGACGGCCTTCTCCTCTATCGCCGCCCCGACGGCGGCTTTGCCCATTCCTATGAGGCCGACCCGAACAATCCCGGCGCCATGCCCGCGCAATCGGACAGCATGGCGGGGGAACAGGCGCTCCTTGCGCTGGCGGCGCTGATAAGAAGAGGGGAGGGAAAAACCTCTCTCTACGATTTCCGGACGGTGGGGATCGACGTCCCCTCCGGGACAATTTTTACCGAGGAGGACCGGCGGGCGGTGGAGGCTCTGCCCGATCGGCTGACGACCGCGCAGTACGGTACCGTCCTTTCCCTGCTTGAAAAGCTCAACCGGGCGGCGAACTTTCCCGGGCGGGAGGCGTATCTTGCAAGGCTGGAGGAGGCGAAGGCCGCGCTTGCCGCTCTCTTTGAGGAAATCGAGGCCATCGGCGCCGCGATTGAAAGGCTTCCCTCCCCGGAAACCCTCACACTGCGGGACGGAAGAGCGGTGGAGGAGCTTCTTGACAGAGTCGGGGAGCTGAGCGAGGCCGATCGGGAGAAAATCGAAGGGCTGGCGGAGCTTATGGAAGCGGAGGCAAGGATAAAGAGCCTTCGGCGGGAGCTTGTCCTCGGCGTCCTTCTTTCCGCCGTTTTTCTCATGCTTACAGGAGTCCTCGTCCTCCGTTTCATAGGGAGAAGACGGGAAAGGGCCGCGCGGCGGGGGTCTGCTCCGGAGGATTCCGAAAACGGGGACGGTTAGGAAAGGAAGGGCTTCGGAATGAAATTCAAAGGAAAACGGGGCGCCGAGGGAGGCGCTTTTCGCAAAAAATTCTTTTGGAAAAAGGATTTTTTGCTTCTCTTCGGCCTGATTCTCGTCCTTGCGGTGCTGATTCACGGAACCGAAATTCAGTCGGTGGAGGAATACTATCTCCTCCATCTCGACGACGTTACCCCCGAGAGCGAGACGGTGACGCTCAGCATCACCTGTCAGACGGTTTTTGAACATGAGAAGGTGCTCGACCCGGCGCTTCGGGAGGGGGATCTGCTCCCTTCCGACGGGGTGATTCTGCCGCCCACCGAATACGTTCTTCGGGAGGGGGACACCGTTTTCGATATTCTTTCCCGGGCGGTGCGGCACGAGAAAATTCAGATGGAATTTCAGGGGGCCGACAAAAGCCCCTTCGGGAGTGTCTATATTCAGGGCATTCACTGGCTGTACGAATTTTCCTGCGGGCCGCTTTCCGGCTGGATGTACCGGGTGGACGGGGAATTTCCCCAATGCGGCTGTTCCCGGTATTCTCTGCACGACGGGCAGTGTGTTGAGTGGATCTATACCTGCGAGCTGGGAAAAGATATCGGCGCCGAATGGATGGGAGGGCAGAGATGAGGGGAAATGCGGGAAGGGAAAACGCCTTTTCAAGGCTTCACCCGGCGGTTTTGATGACCTTTTTCCTGTCGGAGCTTTTACTCACCGTCTTTCTGCCGCATCCGGTGTTACAGGCGGAGGCGCTGGTCGGCGGGCTTCTCTTCTGCCTCCTTCTGTGGGGCGGGGAGTTTTTGAGGGAGCTCGGCTTTTATCTGCCGCTTTTCGTCCTTGTGGCGCTGACCAATCCCCTCTTTTCGCACAACGGCGTGACGCCGCTCTTCTTCCTGAACGGTAATCCCGTCACGTGGGAGGCGCTTCTTTACGGAATTTTCCTCGCCGTCTCGGTGACAGGGGTTCTCTTCTGGTGCAAGGCCTACAGTCGGGTGATGACAAGCGACAAATTTCTCTATCTGTTCGGGAAGGTAGCGCCGCGGCTCTCGCTGGTTCTTTCGGTGGCTCTGCGCTTCCTGCCCGCTTATCTTGCGCAGTCGAAAAGGGTGGAAAGAGCGCAGAAGGGGGTCGGCCTTTATGCGGGGGAGAGCTTTACCGACCGGATAAAAAACCGCCTGCGGGTCTTTGTCGCCATGGTTTCCTGGTCGACGGAAAACGCGATGGAGGTGTCGGCCTCGATGAAGGGAAGGGGTTACGGGAAGAAGGGGCGGACGAATTTTTCCCTCTTTAAATTCACCTCTGCCGACGGCGTTTTTCTGGCGCTTATTTTGTCCCTTACCGCCCTGACGCTTTGCGGAGCGGCGGCGGGGATGAAGAATTTTGCCTTTTATCCCCGCGTCAGCCGGGTGGAGCTTTCCCCCGTCTCTTTTGCCGCCTGTCTTTCGTTCGGCCTTCAATCGCTTCTCCCGGCGCTCTGGGAGGGAAAGGAGAGAATTTTGTGGAAATATTACGTGTCGAAAATCTGAGCTTCCGCTATCCGGGCGCCCCGCGGGAGGCGCTTCGGAAGATTGACCTGGCGGTCGGCGCGGGGGAATTTATCCTCCTCTGCGGCCCGTCGGGGTGCGGGAAGACGACGCTTTTGCGGCTTTTGAAAAAGGAGCTCTCCCCGGTCGGAGAGAAAAGCGGCGAAATTTTCTTTGAGGGAATGGAGCAAAAGACCCTTTCCGAGCCGGGGGATATCGGCTTTGTGCGGCAGGATCCCGAAAGTCAGATCGTCACCGACAAGGTCTGGCACGAGCTGGCCTTTGGACTGGAAAACATGGGACTTCCGCAGGGGGTCATCCGCCGACGGGTGGGGGAAACGGCGAGCTTTTTCGGGCTTCAAGGTCTGTTCCGGCAGAGAACCGACACCCTTTCGGGCGGGCAGAAGCAGCTTTTAAATCTTGCGTCGGTGCTTGTCATGCAACCGAAGTTGCTCCTTCTCGACGAGCCGACCGGGCAGCTCGATCCCATCGCCGCCTCCGAATTTCTTTCGACGCTTCAAAAGCTCAACCGGGAGCTCGGGTTGACGGTGCTTCTCGCCGAGCACTGCCTGGAGGAGGTTTTCCCGATGGCCGATCGCGTGCTGGTGCTGGAGGACGGGGCCCTTCTTGCCGAGGGGGAGCCGAGGGAAATCGGCCCGGCGCTTTCGGAAATTCGGAGGGATCACCCCATGCTCCGCGCCCTGCCCTCCGCGGTAAGGATTCAGCTGAGCCTCGGCGGGGAAGGGGTCTGCCCGCTGACCGTGCGGGAGGGACGGGACTTTCTTGAGAGAAATTTTCCCGACGCGAGGGAGGAAGAGGACAAAGAAAAAGACGAGGGAAAGCCGACCCCTTCCGAGGACGGGGAGGTCGCCGCCGAGATGAAAAACGTCTTTTTCCGTTACGAAAGGGACGGGGAGGATGTTCTGCGCGGCCTTTCCCTGTCGGTAAAAAGCGGGGAAATTCTCTGCCTTCTCGGGGGAAACGGCGCCGGGAAGAGCACGGCGCTGAACCTTTTCGCGGGACTGGAAAGGGCCTATCGGGGAAAGGTTCTTGTCGGCGGGAAGCCGGTCTCCTCCTACCGGGGCGGGAGTCTCTACAGAGGGAATCTTGCCCTCCTCCCGCAGAATCCGCAGACGGTTTTTGTCGCGTCCACGGTGCGGGGCGACCTTGCCGAAATGCTTCAGACCATGAATTTCACGAAGGAGGAGGAAAAGAAACGGCTGGAGGAAATCTCCCGGAGCATGGGAATCGACCGACTCCTTGACAGGCATCCCTACGATTTGAGCGGCGGGGAGATGCAGAAATGCGCCCTTGCCAAGGCGCTTCTTTCCGAGCCGAAGCTGCTCCTTCTCGACGAGCCGACCAAGGGGCTGGACGCTTTCGCAAAGGAGGAGCTCCGGGCGCTTCTTGTTTCGCTTAAGGAGAAGGGCATGACGGCGGTTCTTGTGACGCACGACGCCGCCTTTGCCGCCGAGGTGGCGGATCGCTGTGCCTTCCTCTTCGACGGCGAAATTCTGTCGGTCGATTCGCCGCGGAATTTCTTCTCGGAAAACAGCTTTTATACCACGGCGGCCAACCGCATGGCGCGGGGGATTCTGAGGCGCGCCGTGACCTGCGAGCAGGTGATTTCCGGCTGTCGGCGGGCGGTGGAAAAAAGGGGAAAAAGCGAGCGATTTTCGGATAACGGGGGCTTTGCGCCTCAAGAGACGGAAGAGCGCGAAGCTTCCAAAGCCTACGGAGGGGAAGGGGGATCCGAATGAAAAAACGGTGCGGAGTTTTTATCCTCTTTCTGTTGATTCCCGCCGTCACCCTCGGCGGAACGCTTCTCTTTCCGGCGAGGCAGTACGCGTGGATTTCGCTTTGCGTGGCTCTGCTCTCCTGCCTGCCCTTTTTTCTCACCTTTGAGAGGGGAGAGGGCGCACCGGCGAGGCTGATTCTGCTCTCTTCCCTGACGGCGCTCTCGGTGCTCGGAAGAATCGTCTTTACGCCGTTGCCCGGCTTCAAGCCCGTGACGGCGACCGTCGTGCTGGTCGCGCTTACCTTCGGAGGGGAGGCGGGATTTCTCACCGGGTCGCTGTCGGCGTTGATTTCCAACTTCTGGTTCGGTCAGGGGCCGTGGACGCCCTTCCAGATGTTCAGCTGGGGGATGGTGGGCTGGCTCGCCGGGAGGCTGTCTTTCCCGCTGAAAAAAAGCCGAATCCTGCTTTCCCTCTACGGGGCCTTCGCGGGGGTGCTCTATTCGGCGGTGATGGACGTCTGGACGGTTTTGTGGGCCGACGGGGCCTTTAATCTTTCAAGATACGGCGCCGCGCTCCTCTCTGCCCTGTCGTTCACAGCCCTCTACGCGGTATCGAACGTGATTTTCCTTCTCGCGCTCGGAAAGCCGGTCGGAGGCATTTTGGAGAGGGTGAAGGTTAAGTGCGGGCTGTGAAGAGAACAAAAAAAGCCCCGGCCCCTCAAGCGAGGAAGCCGGGTCTTTCTGCGTCATTATGTCTTTGTGAAAGCGTCGCCGTGTCCTTCTGCGTCTTTGCAGAAGCGCCGCCGGGGCTTTCTTCCTTTTCATAAAAGTGCCGCCGGAGGATTCTTCATTTTTAGGGAAGCGCCGCAGACTTATCTTTCATCGATGGGAAGGTATTCCCGACGGGGACGGACGGAGAGGTAAGCGGGGCGGATGATTTTCCCGCCGCCGACCAGCTCCTCCAGCCGGTGGGCGCTCCAGCCCGCGATGCGGGCGATGGCGAAAATCGGGGTGAACAGCTCTACCGGGAGGCCGAGCATGGTGTAGACGAAACCGCTGTAGAAGTCGACGTTGGCGCTGACGCCCTTGTAAATCTTTCTCTCGGAGGCGATGACCTGCGGCGCCAGCCTCTCCACCGCGGCGTAGAGGGAATACTCCCTTTCGAGCCGCTTCTCCTTCGCCAGCTTTTCAACGAAGCTCCGGAAGATTTCGGCCCGTGGGTCGGAAACCGAGTAAATTGCATGGCCGATGCCGTAGATCAGGCCGGATTTGTCGAAGGCCTCTTTGTGGAGAATTTTTTTCAAATAGGACGCGATTTCCTCCTCGTCGTCCCAGTCCGCGACGGTGGCCATCAGATCGTTCATCATGCCCCGCACCTTGATGTTGGCGCCTCCGTGGCGCGGCCCCTTGAGGGAGCCGAGGGCGGCGGCGACGACGGAATAGGTGTCGGCGCCGGAGGAGGTGACGACGTGGGTGGTAAAGGAGGAATTGTTTCCGCCGCCGTGTTCGGCGTGGAGAACAAGCGCTAAATCGAGGATTTTCGCCTCAAGCTCCGTATAGCTGCTGTCGATGCGGAGCATATGAAGGAGATTTTCCGCCGTCGAAAGCTCCGGCTTCGGCTCATGGATGAAGAAGCTGGAATTCCCCTTGCGGTAATAGTTATAGGCGTGGTAGCCGTAGACAGACATCATCGGGAACATGGCGATCAGCTGAATGCACTGCCGCAGGACGTTGGGAATCCCGGTGTCGTCGGGGTTCAAGTCGTAGGAATACATGGCGAGAACCGAGCGGGCCAGCGAATTCATCATATCGGTGCTCGGGGCCTTCATAATCATATCCCGGACAAAGGAGCTCGGCAGGGAGCGGTAGCTGGAAAGAAGCGTGACGAAGCCGTCGAGCTGAGCGGCGGTGGGAAGCTCCCCGAAAAGGAGCAGATAGGTGATTTCCTCAAAGCCGAAGCGCTTTTTCCCCGAGAAGCCGGAGACGAGGTCGCCGATGTTGTAGCCGCGATAATAAAGCTCCCCCGCGCAGGGGATTTCGGTCCCGTTCTCGCCGGGGCGCTTGGCGACGATTTCGGAAATTTCGGTAAGGCCGGTCGGAACGCCCTTGCCGTTGAGGTCGCGGAGGCCGCGATAGACGTGATAATCCGTGTAGAGGGAGGGATCGATGAAATTGTTCTTTTGGCAGAGCTCGGCAAGTGCGGCGAGCTCCGGCGTGATGGCGGAATAGTTCTTTTTCTTCATTCGGAATCCTTTCTTCAAGAAATACCGGCGGTGCCGGGGCGGGGGGAGAAAAAACGCTATTTTTCCTCCGAGAGGAGCTTTGCCGCATGGCGCTTGACGGCGTCGAAGGATTCGTCGCTGATGACGTGCTCCATCCGGCAGGCGTCCTCGGCGGCGATTTCGGGATTGACGCCGAGGCGAATAAGAAGCTCGGTGAGAAGGGTGTGCCGCTCGTAGATTTTCACCGCAATTTCCTTTCCGGCCTCGGTCAGAGTGATAAAGCCCTCCTTGTCGACGGCGATATAGCCGCCTTCCTTCAGAAGGCCGACGGCGCGGCTGACGCTCGGCTTGGAAAAATTCCGGTACCCGGCCACGTCAAGAGAGCGGACGACGGGAAGCTTCTGCGACAGAATATAAATGGTTTCAAGGTACATTTCTCCCGATTCAAGTAGATGCATGGGTACGGTTTCCCCTTTCGTAAAGTCACGGCGTTTTCCTCTGCCTGAGAATATTTTACCATGAAAATGTGAAGAAATCAAGCACGGCGCACGCTTTTTTGTCCCGCCGGGGAAACCGAGTAAATTTTCAAAGGAAATGCGGCTCTTCAATTGCGCCGCCTCATGGCCTTTGAGAGCTTATCCGAAAAAAATGAAAATTTTTTTGAAAAAGCTCTTGACAAACGTCGCGAGAAGGTGTATGATAATATCGGTTAGTTAAGGCTAACTAAATTTTAACCCCGCAGGTTAGCATAAGCTAATTAAAATTAGTTTAAGCTAATCAAAATTAGCACAGGCTAATTAGAGTCGGCACGGCGAATTCGTTCGGCGCACGCGTAAAAATTTCGTCGGCTGCCGAAAAGGGGAAAGGGAGGAACTGTGATGCCGCTTGTCTTTGCGGAACCGGGAAAGGCCAACGTCATAAAGAAGGTCGGAGGCAGTCCGGAGCTGAAAAAACACCTTGAAACACTCGGATTTGTCGTCGGGGGAACCGTGACCGTCATCCATTCCCTCGGGGAAAATCTGATTGTCAACGTGATGGAATCCCGCATCGCGCTGAGCAAAGAAACCGCCTGCAAAATTACCGTATAGAAAGAGACCGAAAAGGAGGAAAACGAAATGAATACTCTGAGAAACGCCAAGGTCGGAGAGGACGTCACCGTGATTCGCGTGGATGGCGAGGGCGCGGTGAGAAGACGCATTATGGACATGGGACTGACGAAGGGAACGCCTGTTCACGTCCGGAAGGTCGCGCCACTCGGCGACCCGATTGAGATTACCGTCCGCGGATACGAGCTTTCCATCCGCAAGGCGGACGCCGAAATGGTGGAGGTGGAGTGAGTCTCCACCCGCCCCTTACTGTCATTTGAGAAAGGAAGTTATCGCATATGAATCTGAGAATTGCCCTCGCGGGAAACCCGAACAGCGGAAAAACGACGCTCTTCAACGCGCTGACCGGCTCCAATCAGTTTGTGGGAAACTGGCCGGGAGTCACGGTCGAAAAGAAGGAAGGTAAGCTGAAAAAGCAGAGCGGGGTGACGGTCACCGACCTTCCGGGAATTTATTCCCTCTCTCCTTATACCCTTGAGGAGGTCGTGGCGAGAAACTATCTTGTGAGCGAGCGCCCCGACGCGATTTTGAACATCGTCGACGGTACGAACCTTGAGCGCAACCTTTATCTAACCACGCAGCTTATCGAGCTCGGCATTCCCGTGGTGATTGCCGTCAACATGACCGACGTCGTAAAAAAGAACGGGGACAAAATCGATGTTTCCGGCCTGTCGGCAAGACTCGGCTGTCGGGTCGTCGAAATTTCCGCCCTGAAGGGCACCGGCATCGATAAGGCCGCCGAGGCCGCCGTCGAAGCGGCGAAGAGCCGGAAGGCGCCTCCCTGCGCGAAATTCTCCTCCCCAGTTGAGGAGGCGCTTGAAAAGCTCGCGGAGGCGGTCGGCCCGGCGCTTCCGCAGGAAGGGAAGCGCTGGTACACAGTCAAGCTCTTTGAGCGGGACGAACAGGTGTGCGGTCAGCTCTCCCTTTCGGAGGGGGAAAAGTCTGCGGCGGAAAGCATCATTGCCGCGGCTGAAAAGGAAGCCGATGACGACGCCGAGAGTCTGATCACCAACGAGCGGTATTCCTACCTCGCGGGGCTCCTTGCCTCCTGCTACAAAAAGAAGGGCGCCGGGAAGCTGTCGGCCTCGGACAAAATCGACCGTGTGGTGACGAACCGCTTTCTCGGACTCCCGATTTTCGCCGCCGTCATGTTCCTTGTCTACTATATTTCGATGGTGACGGTGGGAGCCTTTGCCACCGATTGGGCGAACGACGGCCTCTTCGGGGACGGCTGGCATCTCTTCGGCATCGGCAGCTCCTCCTATGAAGAGGCGGCGGAACGCTACGGGGATTCCGACGCGATCATCGGCGCCTTTCTTGCGGAGTACGGAAACGAGGAGCTGGCAGAGGCGCTTGACGCCGAAAGCGAGGACTTTACCCCTGCGTCGGCGGTGGCGGCCCTTGAGGAGCTGATTTCCCTGACGCCGGAGGACGCAAGCGTCACCTATGAAATCACCGACGAGGAGACGCTGGAGGTGACGCCGGTTCCGAACACCGGGAAGGGGGCCCTTCTTTCGGCGGTGGAGGAATACCGAAACACCGAATACAAAGGGGAAGTCGGCGCGCCCGACACTGCCTCCTACGGCGTCTGGGTTCCCGGCATTCCGGTTCTCGTCGAAAATCTTCTTACCGCCTGCCGGACGCCGGAATGGCTGAACGGCCTGATCCTTGACGGCATTGTGGCGGGGGTCGGTGCGGTTCTCGGCTTTGTGCCGCAGATGCTGGTGCTCTTCCTGCTCCTCGCCTTCCTTGAGTCCTGCGGCTATATGGCGAGAATCGCCTTCGTCCTTGACCGTATTTTCCGGAAGTTCGGCCTGTCGGGCAAGTCCTTCATTCCGATGCTGATCGGCACCGGCTGCGGCATTCCCGGCATCATGGCCTCTCGTACCATCGAAAACGAGCGGGATCGCCGGATGACGGTCATGACGACGACCTTCATCCCCTGTGGGGCCAAGGTTCCCTTCATAGCGATGATCGCCGGGGCGCTTTTCGGCGGCTCCCCGCTGGTTTCGACCTCCGCGTATTTCATCGGCATGGCCGCCATCATCCTCTCGGGAATCCTTCTCAAAAAGACGAAAATGTTCGCCGGCGACCCCGCGCCCTTCGTGATGGAGCTTCCCGCTTACCGCCTCCCGACGGTGGGAAATCTTCTCCGCTCAATGTGGGAACGCGGCTGGTCCTTCATCAAGAAGGCGGGGACGATCATCCTTCTCTCGACGGTGGTCGTCTGGTTTACCACCTTCTTCGGCTTTAAGGATGGGAGCTTCCAAATGCTCTCGGAGGAGGAGATCGATCACTCGCTTCTCGCCGCCGTCGGCGGGGCGATTGCTTGGATCTTCAAGCCCCTCGGCTGGGGGAACTGGCAGGCGGCGGTCGCCTCGATTACAGGCCTTGTCGCGAAGGAAAATATCGTCGGCACGATGGGGATTCTCTACGGCGCCTCCGGCAATGTATACGCGGCGCTCCGCGAGGTCTTTACGGGCGTGACCGGCTTCTCCTTCCTCGTTTTCAACCTGCTCTGCGCTCCCTGCTTTGCGGCCATCGGCGCCATCCGCCGTGAGATGAACTCGGCAAAATGGACGTGGTTCGCTGTCGGCTATCAGTGTGGCTTTGCCTATGCGGTGTCCCTGATGATCCGTCAGTTCGGAGGAATCTTCACAAACGACGTAGACGTCGTCGGCCTGATCTGCGCACTCCTTCTTCTTGCCGGAATGCTCTATATGCTCTTCCGTCCCTACAAGGAGGCCACCAAGCTGACCGCTTCCGTCAAGGTCGGGAAGAAGGCGGGGAAATCCCCGGCGGGCGGACTTTGAGAAAACGGCTTGACATTTCGCCGTTTCCCGTGTAAGATAGAGAAAAGGCCCGGTTTATCGGTCTTTCGGGATTTCTTCCGGGCCGCGTCGGCAAAAATTTTTCCCGTCAGGCCCCGGAAATCTCCCCGGAAGGTGAGAAGGGACGTCCGTGACCTCTCGGGGAATATCCGGGGAGCCTCCCGGGAAAGATAGATATCCGAAAACGGCGTTCGGCACCTCGTGGCCGTCTCCGGAAATATCGCCGAAAATCCAAAGGAAAGAAGGGAAAGCGCGATGGGCGCATGGCTTGCGGAAAATTACCCCACGCTTCTTGTTTGTCTTGTGCTGGCGGCAATTGTCGTCGCGATTATCGTAAAGCTCGTTAAGGACAGAAAAAACGGGCGCTCCTCCTGCGGAGGGGCCTGCGGATGCTGTCCGATGAAGAATTCCTGCCATAAAAATCCGTAGGAAAAAGGAGCTTTTCCGCCCCGGGACCTCTTTTCCCGGGGCGGAGCTGAAAGGAGAAAACGGTGGTTCTCATTACCGTAAAGGTGGAGGGCATGGTTTGCGGAATGTGCGAGGCGCACCTGAACGACGCGCTCCGCGCCGCCCTTCCCGTGAAAAAGGTTTCCTCCTCCCATATCCGGGGAGAGGCAAAAATCCTGTGTGAGTCCGACCTGTCGGAGGAGGGAATCAGGAAGGCGGTTGCTCCGACCGGCTATGCGGTTCGGTCGGTGACGAAGGAGCCCTATGCTCCTCGGTTTTCGCTTTTCCGAAGGGGATCAGGCCGATGTCGATGAGATTCTTGACGAGAATGAAGACGAAGGGAAAGACGAAAAGCCCCGGGAAGCCGAGGATCCGGTAGCCGGTATACATGGCCATCAGGGTAAGAAGCGGCGGCAGACCGATGCTCTGCCCGACGATCTTCGGCTCGAGGATCTGCCGCACCACCCAGATGACCCCGAAGACGATGAGCAGGCCGATGCCGGTGTGAAAATCCTTCTTGAGGAGCAGAAGCGCCGCCCACGGAAGAAGCACCGTTCCGACGCCGAAGACCGGGAGAATATCGATCAGCGCGATGACGGCGGCGAGGGTGAGGGCGTAGGGGATTTTCAGAAACAGGAAGCCGATGAGAAGCTGGACAAAGGTGATGAAGAGGATCATGAGATAGGCCTTCACGTACTTCACCCCGGCAGACATCAGCTTCTTTTTCGCGTCGAAGAGGCGGAGGCGCGCCTGCTCCGGCAGAAGCTCCGCGATGCCGGCGTTGATTTTCGAAACGTCGGTTCCCATATAAAAGGTGGAAAGCACCAGCGTGACGGCGAAGAGGAGAATCCCGGGCAGGGAGGAAAAGAGCTTCATCGCCGCCTCCGGAAGATGGGAGGAGAAGGAGGACACGGCCTCGCTGATCACCGCGATCAGGCCTTTTTTTATTTGCTCGGCGGTTTCGGGATTTTCGATTCGGTCGAAAAAGGGGAGCTTTTCAAGGAATCCCTCAAGGGAGTCGAAGGCTTCCCCCACCGTGTCGGCGGCGTCGGACATCAGATGGGAGGCCAGCTCCTTCATTTCGGAAATCACCCGCCCGCAGACGGCGGCAAGAAGGCCGAAGACGGTGAGGAAAACCAGGAGGACGCAGAGGAAGGAAACGGCCTTTTTCGGCATTCTCGTGTGTCGGCAGATACTCCTTACGGCAGGGGAAAGGAGCATGGCGGTGACCCACGCGATAAGAAAGGGCAGGAGCGGCAGAAGAAGGGTTTTCAGAAAGAGAAGGCAGGCCGCCGTCCCGAGAAGGAGATAGGCGGAGAGAACGAGCACCCGCCGATAGCCTCTTGGCGGCAGATAGGACATGAAAAATCCCCCCCGAATCAGGCTGAGAAGCCTTTTTTAAATAGTATCGCCCTCTTTTTTTCTGAAATTCAGCGCCGCTCTTGATTTGTTAATACTTTTCTGCTATAATCACAGGGCAACCGAAAAACAAAGAAAAAGAGGACGGAATATGAAAAGAATGAAAAGCAAAAAGACGGTGAGAGCGCTCACTGTGAGAACGCTTACTGTGAGAACGCTTGCCGGGGGCGTGCTTGCGGCGCTTCTTCTCGCGGGGCTCTGCTCCTGCCGAGGAAAGGGAGGCGAAGTTGCCGATACGTCGGCGCAGAAAGAGACGGAGGCCGCCGGGGCCGGCTACCGGGAGACCGAGAGCAGGACAAACACCGTCAAAATCGAGATGGAGGACGGCGGGGTGATTCTCGCCGAGCTCTACCCGGAGATCGCTCCGATTACGGTGGAGAATTTCAAGGATCTTGTCGAGGCAAAATTTTATGACGGCCTGATCTTTCACCGCGTGGTAAAGAATTTCATGATTCAGGGCGGCGACCCGACCGGAACCGGAAGCGGAGGCTCCGCGAACAAAATCAAGGGAGAGTTCGCGGCAAACGGCGTGAACAATACCCTGAAGCACGAGCGGGGCGTCCTTTCGATGGCAAGGGCCAAGGACTATAACAGCGCCTCCTCGCAGTTTTTCATCTGTCACGTCGACTATCCCTCTTTGAATGGCAGTTACGCGGCCTTCGGGAAGGTGATTTCCGGCATGGAGGTGGTGGATAGAATCGCCTCGGTGCAGACCGATATGTACGACCGTCCGCTGACGGAGCAGAAGATTCACTCCATCCGCTTCGTGATTCTTGAGGGCGGCGACACAGGAACAGATACCGACGGTTCGGAGGATACTTCAGCATTAGATCCCTCGGCAACAGACACTTCGGTAGCAGACACTTCGGCAGCGGATACTTCTGTAGATACATCGGCTGCGAACTAAAAGAAAATTCGGCGGCGGAGGGCATCATCCGCCGAGGGCGCGGCGGCCTTTTGAGGGGCCACCGCGCGGTAAAAAAATCCGTCCGATGAGGGAAGAAGGGCAGAAAATGGAAAGAAATTTTCCGAGGGCGGTCGTCACCGTCAAGGGAGAAAAGGCGCTGAGAGGCGGCCACCCGTGGGTTTTCTCGGAAGAGGTGGTTTCGGTTTCCGGCGAGTATGAAAACGGCGACCTTGTCGACGTCTTTTCCGGGAAGGGCCGTTACCTCGGGACCGGCTTTATCAACGATTGCTCCAAAATCCGCATCCGACTGATTTCAAGAAACGCCAACGATACCTTTGACGAGGCCTTCTGGGAGAGGCGGCTTCGCTATGCGGTGGATTACCGGCGGTGCGTCATGCCGGGGGAGGATTTTCTCTGCTGTCGCCTGATTTTCGGGGAGGCCGACTGCTTCCCGGGGCTTACCGTCGACCGGTTCGGGGAGGTTCTCTCGGTTCAGATTCTGAGCCGCGGCATCGAAAGGCGGCGGGAGCTGCTTCTTTCCCGGCTGGTTTCGATTCTGCGGGAGGAGGGGGAGACCGTCACCGCCGTCTATGAAAGAAGCGACTCTCCCCTGCGGGAAAAGGAAGGGATGGAGAAGCGCGTCGGCTTCTTTCTCGGTGAGGGTCTTACCGAGGGGCCGGAGAGCGTTCTCATCAAAGAAAACGGCATTCTCTACCGGGTGGATTACCGGAACGGGCAGAAAACCGGCTTTTTCCTTGATCAGAAGTACAACCGCGCGGCGGTGGCGCGTCTGGCAAGAGGGAAGAGGGTTCTCGACTGCTTTACCCATACCGGCGCCTTTGCCCTGAACGCCGCCATGGCGGGGGCAAGGGAGGTGACCGCCGTCGACGTCTCGGAGGAGGCGCTTTCCGTCGCGAGGGAAAACGCCGCGCTGAACGGGCTTTCCGACAAGGTTACCTTTCTCTGCCGGGACGTTTTCGACCTTCTTACCGAAATGGCGGCGGGGAAGAAGGGAGAGTACGACCTCATCCTTCTCGACCCTCCCGCCTTCACCAAAAGCCGGGAGACGGTAAAAGACGCGATCCGGGGCTATCGGGAGATCAACCGCCGGGCGATGCAGCTTCTGCCGCGGGGCGGTTATCTTGCCACTTGCTCCTGCTCGCATTTTATGACTGCTCCCCTCTTTAAGCAGATGCTCCACGACGCGGCGAACGATGCCGCCGTTTCTCTGCGGCAGATTGAGGAACGCAGACAGTCGCCGGATCATCCCATTCTCTGGAACGTCCCCGAGACGGAATATCTGAAATTTTTCATTTTTCAGGTGGTATGAGGTCGGAAACCTCCCCGATTTCGACGCCTGTGTAATAATGAAGGAGAATTTCTTCGTACCCGCTTCCGTCGATGGCCATCTGATTGGCGCCATACTGACTCATGCCGACGCCGTGGCCGTAGCCGTGAACGGTGAAAAGCCATCCCTCCGAAACCTTCTGGAATTCAAAGCGGCAGGACCGCAGACCGAGAAGGCTTCGGAGGCTTTTTGCTTTGATTTTGTTTCCCATATAAAAGAGGCTGGCCTGCCGCCCGCTGTCGTTCTTCTCGGAGGTGAGCGTCGGGGTAGGAGAGGCGCCCGCGACGGGGACGGCCTTGTCGGAGGAAAAGATTCTTTTCATCTCCTCCTCGCTGACGGTGACGGTGGAAACGCTGTCCTCCTCCGGGGTGCTGACCGGGACAAGATAGGGCAGGTCGCCGCCCCAGACGTTTTTGGAGGACTCCGTATACTGATAGGAGCGGGAATGGAAGAGGGCGAGGGCCGGCTTTCCTTTGTAGAGAAGGATCTGCCCGGCGGTGGCGCGCACGGCCTCCCCGACCTTTTTGACGATCTTCCCGGCTGTCGTTTTCCCGTATTTTTCGGTGAGGCTCTCCTCCGTGATAAAGGAGGCGCAGTGGGAGTAATCGGTGCAGACGTCGGCCCCGTCGTGGCCGGAGCCGTTTACGATTTTGTAGAGGCAGTAGCTCCTCGCGGCGACGGCCTGCGCCTTCAGCGCCTCGCTGTTGAAGGTATAGGGCATTTCCGCCGCGACGACACAGGCGATGTAGTCCTCAAGCTCCATTTCCAATATTTCCCCGGTTTTCTTGTCTAAAACCGAAACGGGAAAGCCCTCGCCGCGTTCGGGAAGCGGGGCGCTTTCCTCCTCGCTTTCGGAGACCGGAGGCGGGGGAACCGTTTCCGACGTGGGAGGGAGCCTGTCCGGCGCGGCGGTGGTGAGCGGGGCTTGCAGGGAAGGGGTTGTTTCCTCCGCAAACGGGGGAAGCCCAGCCGCCCCGCCCCGCCCGCCGTAGGTGGCCTCCGCCACCAAGGGGATGGAAACGGTGAGAAGACAGGCGGCGGCACAGCAAAATAGGGAGAGTCTCATTTTAAAATCCATTCTGAAATCATCCTTTCTCTAAAAAATCCTTGAGCTCGGAGGCCGGTCGGCCCCCTCCCATATCTATGCGGGAAAAAAGGAAAAAAGACGTTTCCGGGATTTTAAATAGAAGGATTCAAAAAGGCCGCAGGAAGAAAGCGGAGGCGTGCGGGTGAAAAAGGTTCAAAATAAAATGCCCGCGAGGGCAAAGGAGCGTGCCGGGATCGACTTTTGAAGCCCCGGATTTAAAAGCTGCTTTCAAAGCCTCCTTTTTTCTTTTTTGTACATAAACCGGCGAAAGCGGGGAAAGGTAAGAATGGGCGGCCAAAAAGCGGGGAAACCCGGCGCGGATATTTCCGTAGCGGCGTATTCCGCGGCGGACACCGCCGCGGCGGAAACCTCCGCGGCGGACACTTCCGCTTGACGGCAGAAAAAAGAACTTCCAAAAATTACTATTCATAGATTTTTCGGGGCCGCTCATAATAGTAACAGAACCGGCAGACAGTGCCAGGTTCGGAAAACAAATTTCCAAATCAGTAAGGAGAAAAGAAAATGGCTAACAGCAACAAGAACGTGGTTCCTGAGGCCCGTACGGCTCTCGACAGATTCAAGATGGAGGCTGCCAACGAAGTGGGCGTCAACCTCAACAACAACTACAACGGCGACATCACCGCCCGTCAGGCCGGCTCCGTCGGTGGCCAGATGGTCAAGAAGATGATCGAAAAGTACGAAAACGATCTGAAAAACGGCAACCGCTGACCGAAGTCTCTCCTCTTTCCGATGAGGCGGGGAAAACGCTCTGCCTGAACGGAAAAAAGGCGCTCTGCTTTCGCAGGGTGCCTTTTTCATGTATGACGGGCATGTCGTCGGTCTGTGGTGGAAGTCCAGAAGGGGCGTAGTTGTCGACGAACCCAAGAGCGACT
>CANQQT010000015.1 GCA_947626065.1 uncultured Clostridia bacterium
CCGGTCAGAATCCCCCACGGGGGCGCCTCGCCACGGAGCTTTTCCCCCGCCTCAAGCACCGCGTGTCCGACGGCGGTACGCACGGCGCGATCCTTTGTTGGGAAGGAGGCGAAGGCGACCTCGCCGAAGCCGCATTCCCGGCGGCTTCCCTCCTCCATCACCGCCTCGGCGAAGACAGAGACGCCGTCCTCCCGGTGGCGGATGAACACCGAAGGAACCGCCTCGCCCTCCGGCTCCTTTTCGGGTAATTTCGCGCCGGGGAAAAAGATCAGGCAGAGATTCTGACAATAGGTTTTGTTCACCGTGCCGTCGACAGTCAGCCGCATAAGGCTACCTCCTTCGGAAATTTTTTCGTTTTTCTGTTCCGCCGCCGAGAAATTTCGTTGTGCAGATTCGGTTTCCCGCCGCAAAAGTTCTTTTCTATCCGTTTCCCTTCGGCAGGTCGGCGTCGGTGAGAATCACCGTCACCGGGCCGTCGTTGACGAGGGAGACCTCCATGTCGGCCCCGAAGCGCCCGGTTTCGGTCTTACAGCCGGAAAGCTCCTCCAGCCGGGAGGCAAAAAGCCTGTAGAGAACCTCCGCCCTCTCCGGCGCCTCGGCGCCTGTGAAGCTCGGCCGATTGCCGCTTCCGCAATCCGCGTAGAGGGTAAAATTCGACACGACCAGCGCCTCCCCGCGAATATCGGGAAGGGCGCGATTCATTTTCCCTTTTTCGTCCTCAAAAATCCGCAGTCTTGCGACCTTCCCGGCCATCTTCGCGGCGGCATCTTCGGTATCGCCCTTTCCGACGCCGAGAAGCACAAGAAGTCCCCGGCGACAGCTTCCGACCCTTTCGCCTCCGACGCTTACCTCGGCGCTTTTGACCCGCTGAATCACGCATTTCATAACGGTTTATCCTCTATCCTTTATCCCCTGCTCACCGTCTCGACGTTCGGAACGGAGCGGAGGCGGGAGAGAATCGATTTGAAGTGATCGAGATTCTTGCAGGCCACCACCAGCTCAAGAATCACGCAGTCGGCGCTCCGGTGAGAGGTGATGTTGAGAAGGGAAACCTTCATATCGGCCAGCGCCATCGTCACGTCGGCAATCAGGCGAATGTCGGACTGTGCGGTGATGCGGATCTGCGCCTCGAAATCGCTTCCCGAGGGCTGAGAGACATTCTCCCAGTGGGCGTTGATCCAGCGATTGATATACGCGGGATTCTGTAGGCCCGCCAGCACGTTCTGACAGTCCTGCTTGTGAATGGAAATTCCGTAGCCCTTCGTGATAAAGCCGATGATCGGATCGCCGGGAAGGGGATTACAGCACCTCGAAAACTTGACGGCCAGCCCCTCGACGCCGTCGATGACGACGCCGCCGCTCGATTTGCGGTGACGCACCGTGCTGACCTGCTCGGCCTCGGTGGGAATGACCTCCTCCGGCTTGACGACGCGGTCGAATTCGTCCTTCAGCTTGGAGGAAATCTTCGATACCGTCAACCCTCCGTAACCGATGGTGTTGTAGAGGTCGTCAAGGTCGGAAATGCCGATTCTCTTGCCGATGTTGAGAAGAATTTCGTTCTTCTGCGCCTCTGTGTAGGGCTTGCCGATGCGTTTCAGCTCCCGCTCGACGTCCGCCTTTCCGACCGCGATGTTTTCCGTCCGCCGCTCCCGCTTGAACCACTGCCGGATTTTGTTCCTCGCCTCGCCGGTACGGACGATTTTCATCCAGTCGCGGGAGGGGCCCTTGGAGGCGGTGGAGGTGATGATTTCGACGATCTCCCCGTTCTGCGGCACCCGGTCGATCGGCACGATCATGCCGTTGATTTTGGCGCCCACCATCTTATTTCCGACCTCGGAATGGATGGCGTAGGCGAAGTCGATGACCGTAGCCCCCTGCGGAAGCGTGACGATGTCTCCCTTCGGGGTGAAGACGAAGACCTCGTCGTGCATGATGTCGATTTTCAGAGCGCGAAGGAATTCCTCCGGGTCGCGGGTACCGTCCTCCGTCTCAATCAGCTTGGCGATCCAGCCGAGCTTGCAGTCGATCTCCTCCTTGCTCTCCTCGCCGGATTTGTACTTCCAGTGAGCGGCGACGCCGTATTCGGCGATTCTGTGCATTTCCCACGTCCGGATCTGCACCTCAAAGGGAATGGCGTTGCGGCCCATGACGGTGGTATGAAGCGAGCGGTACATATTCGGCTTCGGCGTCGAAATATAGTCCTTGAAGCGCCCCGGAACCATATTGAACATTTCGTGAATCAGACCGAGAACCACGTAGCACTCCTCCTCGCTGTCCACGATGACGCGGAGGGCGTAGAAGTCGAAAATCTCGTCGAAACTCTTGTTCTGCTGATACATTTTCCGATAGATGCTGTAGACCGATTTGACGCGGCCCTCCAGCGTGAAATGAATACCGGCCTCCGACAGCTTATCCGCCACCTGTGCGCGGGTGCGCTCGATGAAATCGCGGTTTTCCCCGTAGCGCTTTTCGATGTCGTTCCGGATTTCCTCGTAGCCGATGGGATCGAGGTATTCCAGCGAGAGATTTTCCAGCTCATGCTTCATTCTCTGCATTCCGAGCCGATGGGCAAGAGGCGCGAAGACCTGCATCGTCTCAAGCGCCGTCATCCGCCGCTTGTCGTCCTTCTTGACGCCGAGCGTCCGCATATTGTGGAGCCGGTCGGCCAGCTTGATGAAGATGACCCGCACGTCCTTCGCCATCGCGAGGAACATTTTGCGGAGGTTTTCGATGTGCTGCTCTTCCTTGTCCTCAAAGGGAATCTGCACCATTTTGGTCAGCCCGTCGACCAGCTGCGCCACGTCGTCCCCGAAATTCTTCTGAATGGTGGACAAATCGGTTTTCGTCCCGCAGTCCTCCACCGTATCGTGCAGAAGCGCCGCGCATATCGAATCGGTGTCGAGCTCCAGCCCGGCGACGATCTCCGCCACCGCGACGGGATGGCTGATGTATTCTTCTCCGCTGCAGCGGTACTGCCCCTCGTGAAGCTCCTTCGCGTAAAGGTAGGCGCTCTTGATCTTCTCAAGGTCATAGCGCTTCCCGGTTCGCTCCAGCGTCAGAAGCAACTTTTCTATACCTGCGTAAGGATTGTTTCCACGCTCTTCAACTGTTTGTAAAGACATGTTTCGGTAAGATCGACTTTCTTTTCGATAGAATTGACGGAAATGACGAAGGTCTCCATTCCGACACGACTCAGATCCCTTTCCGTGAGGGAAATCACCCCGCTCTCGGAAAGAATATCCAGAATCAGGCGGAGACGGACGTAATCAAGCTCCGACGGGCCGTCTTCCCCGCCGAGGCCGCATAAAATCCTGTTCAGGCAAACCTCCCGCCCTTCCCCTGGCAGAAGTCTTTTCAGATAACGGAAAACCGTGGCGAAATCCTCCCGGGCCGGAAACCAGCCGTCGGGAAGCGGCTTCCCCTCCTCCTTCGTCTCCTCGTAGAGGGAAAGCAACCGGCGCCGCCTCTGCCTCTCCTCCCCGATAAGACGCGACTGCCGCACTTGAAGCTGAACCGAGCGGCTTCCGAGAAACTCGTTGACCGAGAGATTGCAGAGAATATCCAGCCGGTCGCCGGGAAGATAGCCGAGCCGGTCGGGAGAGGAGCCGAAGCAGACGGCGGAAAACCGTCTTCCGTCCTTCTCAAGCGTCAGCTTGCTGTGCCTCTGCTCGCTCCCGAGAGGAATTATTTCCCGGAGCGTAAGGTCGCGGACCTCGAAAACCGGGACGGGATTGGCGGTGCCGAAGGGTTCGAGGAGCGACAGCTCCCCGGCCTGCTTCAAGGTGATTTCCTCCGGGTAAAGCTCGCAGTCGGCCTCGATTTCGGAGAGAATTTCCCCGCCGGGAAGCATCTGCCTCGCCACCTCGTTGATTCTCTTTTTGAAGGCCGGAAAAAGCTCTCTTGTCACCGTAAGCCCGGCGGCCATCTCGTGCCCGCCGTACCTCAAAAGAAGGTCTCCGCAGGCGGCAAGCGCCTCGGCGAGATTCAACCCCTTCACGCTTCTGCCGGAGCCCTTGCCGGTCTCCCCGTCGAAGCAGACAAGGAGCGTCGGCTTCCCGAACCGCTCGGCGATGCGGGAGGCGACGATGCCGATGACCCCGGGGTGCCAGCTTTCCTCCCCCAGAACAATCACCGCCCCCTCCCTCTCGGAGGGGTTTTCCGCCAGCGTTTTTTCAATCTCCTCCGCGATGCGGTTTTCCTCCTTCTGACGGAGACGGTTCAGCTCGCAGAGCCTCTCGGCAAGGGGAGTCGCCTCCTTTTCGCTCCTTGAAAGAAGGAGAGAAAGGGAAGTCTCCGCGCTGTCCAGACGCCCCGCCGCGTTGATGCGCGGGGCAAGAAGAAAGCCCACCGTCGAGGAGGTCACCTCCTGTCGACCCTTTCCCTTGCCGCCGGAGGAGGCGTCGAGCAGGGCGCGAAGGCCAGGCCTGCCGCCGCGGTTGAGGGCCTTCAACCCCATGGCGACAAGCAGGCGATTTTCTCCCACAAGCGGCATCACGTCGGCCACGGTGCCGAGCGCGACGAGATCCGCGTATCTTCCGCAAAGCTCCTCAAGCAGGCCCCCGGTCGACTCCCCGCGCCTCTTGCGCAGGGTATATTCCAGCGCCGTCGCCAGCTTGAAGGCCACCCCGACGCCGGCCAGCTCCTTGAAGGGATAGGGGCAGCCCTGCCGACGGGGATTGACGACGGCCAGCGCGTCGGGAAGCTCCTCCCGGCATTCGTGATGGTCGGTCACAATCAGGTCGCAGCCCCATTCCTTTAAAAGCGCCGCTTCCGTCACGGCGGTGACGCCGGTATCGACGGTGACGATCAGCCCCGTCCCTTCCCGCACCAGCCTTTCCAGCGCTCCGGCGTTGACTCCGTAGCCCTCCTCCGCCCGGTTGGGGATATAGTGATGGACGGAAAAGCCGTTTTCCTTCAAATAGAGGGTGAGCAGGCAGACCGAGGTCACGCCGTCGACGTCGTAGTCGCCGTAAACCGTGACGGTTTCCCCTCTCTCCCTCGCCTCAGCCAGCCTTGCGCAGGCCTTTTCCATATCGGCCATCGCAAAGGGGTCGAAAAGGAGCTCTTTTTCAAGATGAAGGAAGTCGGCCGCCTCCTTGGCCGTCCGACAGCCCCTGCCGTAGAGAAGCGTCGCGGTCAGCGGCTCAATGTTCAGCTCCTTCGCGATTTCCCCGACGGCGGCGGCGTCTCTGTCCCGCCTCCCGACCACCCATTTTCTCTCTGCCTGCATGGCGTATCCTTTCCTGCCGTCCGGCACCCTTATAGCGCCGATACGGTCTTTCTTCTTTCTTCTCAGTCGTCAACCGCGGGCGGTAGGTAGCGCCGGATGACCGCCTCGGCACAGCGAAGGCCGTCGACCGCCGCCGAGGTAATGCCTCCCGCGTACCCGGCGCCCTCCCCGCAGGGATAAATGTTGTCATAGCCCTCGGCAAGGAAGGCCTCGTTTCTCAAAATCCGCACCGGAGCCGAGGTTCTCGTCTCAACGCCGGTCAGAACGGCATCCTTTGCGGCAAAGCCGTGAAGGCTCTTGTCAAAGGCCGTCAGTCCCAGTTTCAGCATCTTCGTCACCGTCTCCGGGAAGAGAGAAGCAAGATCCGCCGTTCTCACTCTCCCACCGCGATAGGTCGGAAGAATCCGGCCCGGCTCGCTTCCGTGTCTGCCGGAGAGAAAATCGCCCACCGTCTGAATCGGCGCCTCGTAGCCCCCGCCTCCCGCCGCGTAGGCGGCCCTTTCGAGCCGACGTTGAAAGGCGATCGGGTCGGGAGGGGAAACCGAAACGGCGAGGGCCGCGTTTGCGTTTCTTCCGTCCCGACGGAAACGGCTCATGCCGTTCGTCACAACGCCGCCCTCCTCCGAGGCCGCGGCAATCACTTCCCCACCGGGGCACATACAGAAGGTGTAGACGCAAGCCTCCCCTACCCGGCGTGAAAAGGCATATTCGGCGTGGCCGAGCTTGGGATTCCCGGCCTCCTCCCGAAAGAGCGCCCGGTCGATATCGCTTTGAAGATGCTCAATCCGGACGCCGACCGAAAAGGGCTTCGGAACCACCGAAAAGCGGTTGGCCGCAAGATATGCGTAGGTGTCCCGCGCACTGTGTCCCGTCGCGAGAAAGAGCGGGCCGCAGGGGAGGCATTCCCCCTCCCCGGTAAGAACCCCGACGGCACGGGAGCCGTCAAACCGGATTCCTTCGAGCTTGGTACGGTAGCGGATTTCCCCGCCGAGCTCGGCAATTCTGCCGGCGATTCCCGAAACGACGCCGAGAAGGCGGTCGGTGCCGATGTGGGGCCGTGCGCTGACGAGAATTTCGGGGGGCGCGCCGAACTCCGCCAGCCTTGTAAGAACGTAGCGGCAGCGGCCGTCGTTGATCCGCGTGATCAGCTTCCCGTCGGAAAAGGTCCCGGCGCCTCCCGCGCCGAACTGAATGTTCGTCTCGGTGTCCAGCTCGCCGGTGCGGAAGAAGCGGTGAACCTTCTCCGCCCGGGCAAGGACGCTGTCCCCCCGCTCAAGAACGAGGGGCCGGTAGCCCTTTTCGGCAAGGGCAAGCGCCGCGAACATTCCGCAGGGGCCGAAGCCCACCACCACCGGACGCCCACCGGGGGCTTCTTTTCCCGGGACGAGCCCGGCGAGCGGGTCGCTCTCCTCAAGAGCTGCGCAGTCGACCCCGGCCAGCTTCTCGGGGGAAATCACAGAGGCGGTTTCCGCAAGAACCGAGTACACCAGCGTCACTCTTCCATGGCGGGTATCGACCGAGCGCCTGAAAATCTCGGTTCTCAGAAGCTCCTTTTTATCAAGCAACGGAGCAAGCCGACGCGCGGCCTGCTCCATGGCTTCTCCCTCCGACGCCGAAACCGGCAGCCGGATATTTCTCACAAGGATCTGCATAACCTTTCCTTCCGTCGCTATCCGAGAATCTTTACAGACACCGTGTAGCTTCCGACTTCATAGACCAGCCCGGAATAGGGGGCCGAAAATTCAAAGCTCACTGGGACGATGACCGTTCCCGCGAAGCTCTCCTGATTGCTCAGATCCACCACGGCGGTGACGTTTGCCGAGCCGATGCGGTTGACCAGCGCCGTCTCCCCCTGTACCGTGATGCTGAGCGGATCGACAAGCGGCTCGTAGTTGAGATTCTGAGGATTGACAACCCGGAAATCGGTGACGCTGATTTTCTTGGTCGCCACGCCCTTCAGCGTCAGGGAAATCGTCGCGGTGTCGATCATGCTGACGTTTTCCACGCCCTCCGGGAGGGTGATTTTCACTGTATACGTGTTCGTGCTGGCGGTGATCCGCTTCTCGTCGATTTCATACTCCAGACGGACGGCGTCGACGGCCTCGGCGTCCCCGAGAATCCGGATGCTCGACGGGGTCACCGTCGCCTCACAGTTGGAGGGATTGAAGAGCCCGTTTTTGAAGATGACCTCGATCGGCACCTCGCGGTATTTGTAGACGGGAATCGTGGCGGTGACGTAGGAGGCGCTCATCCTTATATAGCTGTTCGTCACCTCATTCCCCGCCCCGTCGACGAGAACAAGATCGCCGCTGTAGGTAACGGTTCTCGTCACGTGCCCGATATCGGCGTCCAGCCTCGCCTCCGTGATGCTCTGAAGCACCGATTCCGGCCCGGTTACGGTGACGGTTTTCGGATTGGTGACGGTATCGGCGGTGCCGAGCTCGTACCCGTCCTCAAGGAGGAATTTCGTGACGTTGACCTTCACGGGAACCGTCACGGAGGTGGTGTTGTCCGCGTATACCGTCACGGAATCGAGGGAGGCCTTCGACAGGGATACCCCGTTCGGGAGCTCAACCTGCAAATCAAAGCGGTAGCGCCCGGGAGCGGTAATCGCCGACATATCGACGTAGGCACGGATATCGGAGCGGGTCAGGCGGCTGATAAGGCTTCGCTTGCCGGAAACCGTCACGTCAACCGTCGCGTCGTCGCCGGAAAGAACCGAAAAACCGCTGGTATTGACGATTTCCACCGGAATGGAGGAAAAATTCTCGTTATACTGCGTGGTATCGTTTTCGGCGGCAAACAGCCAGATGAAAAAGGCGATGATCAAACAGCAGATCTTGGCAAAAAAATCGACCTTTTTGTTTCTCTTTACCGTAAGGCTCCCCTTGCTCTTGTCCTGCAGGGGCTCTTCGGCTTCTGTATTCGCGTTATTCTTCGTCTCCATCGGAAACCCTGCCTCTTTTCAACGGGAATCTTTCTTGATGTGGGGAATGAACCGGGAAACGCTCTTCTCCTTCGGGAGAATGAAAAGATTTTCAAGCTCCCGTTTCAGAGAATTGTAGGTAAACCCTCGCTTCAGCTGTCCGCCGACGGCGACCGAAATATTGCCGGTCTCCTCCGACACAATGATGACGACGGCGTCGCTCTCCTCGCTCATGCCGATGCCGGCGCGGTGCCGGGTGCCGAGGTCCTTGATGATGTTTTCGTTCGCGGAGAGGGGAAGGAAGCAACCCGCGGCGTAGACGCGCCAGCCCCGGATGATCACCGCCCCGTCATGAAGCGGAGCGCCCTCGTAAAAGATGTTTTTCAGGACGAAGGAGGAAATATCGGCGTTGACGGTGACCCCCGTCTTGATGATATCCCCCAGCTTGGTGGTACGCTCCAGCACAATCAGCGCGCCGGTGCGGGATTCCGAAAGATCCTCCGCCGCGCGGCAGATTTCACTTATGTAAGGAGAGGGGGATTTTTCGGGATCCTTGCTTTCGCCGATGTTGCGAAGGCTCCGGAGGGGCTCCCCGCCCACCTTCTCAAGCGCGGAGCGAAGCTCCGGCTGAAAAACCACAAGAAGAGCGACGAAGCCGACCTGGAAGAAATTCGCCGTGATAAAGGAAAGGGCGCTCAGGCCGAGAAAATTGCTGAGCAGCATCACCACGACAAAGAGCGCGACGCCGACCGCCAGCTTTCCGGCGCGTCGGTCACGGATAAAGGAATAGACGTAGTATAAAAGAATCGCGACGATCAGGATATCGATGACGTCGATGATTCCTATCGATTTTACCTGGCTGAGAAAATACGTCCACGTAAAAGCGGCTTTATCTTCCATGGCAGTCTCCGGCATCAAAACGAATTGGGCGCTGACGTTTTTCAGCTCTCTGTTTTATTGTATCACACTCCGAAAAAGAATGCAATTCTTATCCGGCATTTTTTTGACTTCACAAAAAAAATTTACATTCTGACCGCCGTTTTTTCTCCCCGTTTCCCCGTTTCGGGAAGGCGAAAGGGGAAAATCGGCGGTTTCTCCCCCGTAACGGCGCGAAAAAAGCGCCTCCCGCGAAAAGCCCCCGAAACGCGCCACCGTCCCCCACACGCAAAAAAAGCGCGGGACTTGGCCGTGTCTATCTTACCGCGAAAAAACGCCCCGCGCAAACCAGCCTCCCCAAAAAGCCGCGCCGCCGTTCCCCACACGCAAAAAAGCGAGACTTGGCCGCGTCTATCTTACCGAAAAAAACACACCCCGCGCAGACCAGCCCCCCAAAAAACGCGCCACCGTCCCCCACACGCAAAAAAAGCGCGGGACTTGGCCGTGTCTATCTTACCGCGAAAAACACGCCCCGCGCAAACCCAAAAAGTCTCCGAAATGCGCCGCCGCTCCCCGCGTTTGCAAATCAAAAAGCGCCCGGCCTTTTGGCCTGCGGCGCCTTTTGAAAGGAGATTCCGTTTTTTCAGGAGAGCTTGTTCTGGAGGCGGAGGTTGTCCGCAATCATGGCGATGAACTCGGAATTGGTCGGCTTCCCGCGGTTGTTCTGAATCGTGTAGCCGAAATAGGAGTTCAGCGTCTCAATATCCCCGCGATCCCACGCCACCTCGATCGCATGGCGGATGGCCCTTTCGACGCGGGAGGAGGTCGTGGCGTACTTCTTCGCCACCGTGGGATAGAGAATTTTCGTCACGGAGTTGATGATGTCGGAATCCTCGATCGTCATCATGATCGCGGTGCGGAGATACTGATAACCCTTGATGTGGGCGGGAACTCCGATCTGATGAATGACCTTCGTCACCTGCGTCTCGATGTCCGGCCCGCGATCCTTCGCCGCGACGCGGAGACCGGTATTTCTCGCGAGACAGATGCGGCGGATCCTCTCGTCGAGCTGACGGAAATCCAGCGGACGGAGCATACAGAAATCGGCGCCCGCCTCGCTTGCCTCCGCGAACATATTTTGATTGTTCACCACCGAATAGACCATGAAGGCCGGAGGGGTGTCGGGCTTCAGGTCGAGAATCTGCGTCGCCTTCATCAGCTGCGTGCAGTCGAGCTTGGAAAGCCAGATATCGCTCAGCACAACGTCGGGGTGAAAGCGGTCGATCTTGTAGAGAGCGTCCTCGCCGTTTGTCGCTTCTTCGATCTGTTTGTAGCCGAACCCTGTCAGATTGGCGCGGCAGGTCCGCCTGAAATCCGAATTTTCGTCTGCGATAAGAATTTTGATTGTCTGTTCCATTTTCCTTTTCCTCGGTTTTATTTTTTATTGTGACAACAGTATACCATAAACTGGAAAATTTTTCAATAGCCGCCATAACGAAATTCGCTGGAAAATTTTTACATATCTTTGCTTGAATATACAAAAAATGGATATTTCTCGTTTTTTTCCTCTTTTTAAGAGGAATTTCCCGAAAAAAAGGCTCCGACGTTTTTCCCGTTTTTTCCCCTCGGAAAAGGAAATCCGCCGCAAGAAACAAGACCGCGCGAACCGGTTCGCCGCAACTGCCGAAAGCCACCGCCCGAGCCCCTGCCCAAAAGAAAAACTCCCCCGAAAATTTCGGGGGAGCAATTCCTTGCGGACGTCCCTGTAAATCGGTTTGCCCGGAAAAATTCCGCGCGTTCCTGCCCGCGGCAGAAAAATCCATCGCCCATTTTCGGCGACCGATTCCCGGAACCGATTTTCAGCCGCCGATTTCCTCCAGCAAATACCTGCCGATATCGTTCCCGAGCCGAAGCGCCGAGCGGAAAATCGTCTCGTCGGCCGGAAGGCCCTGGAAGAAACCGTCGGACTCGAAGGTAAATTCTCCCTGATATCCGATCTCGCGGAGCGCCGCCGTGACGGCGTCCCAGTCGATCTTTCCGAAATAGGGGAAGAGGTGCTGGTCGGCGCGGTAGTTGTTGTCGTGAATATGAAGGGCCTTGAGGCGATCCCCGCCCAGCGTCCGGATGGCGTCCTCCGGCTTTTCCCCGACCAGCACGCAATGGCCGACGTCGAGGCAGGCGGTAAACCATTCGGAATCGAGGGAATCCAGAAAATCGACAAATTCCTCGGCCAGACTGCAAACGTTCGGTACGATACAGCCCCGCACCGAGTCGAAAGAAAACATATTTTCAAGGCAGATGACGACGCCGTATTCCTTCGCGTAGGGAAGCAGGCGCCCGTAAAATTCCATATTGAACTCTTTCTTTCCCCGGCCCGGCGGGAGTTGCGTCGGGTGAACCGGGTGAACCACAAGCCGCTTGATACCGAGAAGGGAGGAAATCTCCAGAGACCGGACAAGCAGGGAAAACAGTCTTTCGTTGTAGGGATCGTCCCCCACCTTATAGGTTGGGAAGGGCGCGTGCCCCTGAGAAAAGCCGATACCCAGATTCTTCGCGTATTCGCGGAGGCCCGCTGCGTATTCCCGGTAATCGGACTGCACAAGAGGGCTGTCCTCTCTTGTTATGGAAAACATCGAATAGTCGATTGCGTCGAAACCGCCTTCCTTGATCAGGCGTACCGCCGTTCTGTCCCCAAACCGTTCGGATATCGTACTTGTCAGTGTGACGAGCTTCATCGTATCTCTCCTTTTCCGTCTTGAATTTTCCTTTTTAATTTAAAAAGTTAGTTATCAATAAACTGCCGGAAGCGCGGCAGCATACCGATCTTGTCGGGCGTATGGCGCGGCATCTGCAAAAATCCGTGCCCGGGATGCTGATTTCCCTCCACAAATTCCACCCCCGTCTCGGTCACCGCGACGTCCCAGCCGATATACCGCAACTGCGGGATCTTCCGGGCGGCGTCGAGAACCAGCCGGACCACCTTGTCCCACATGGGAATGGTGACGCCGACGATGGGGCTCCCCGTTTCGGGATGAACCTCGTAGTAGTTGCTTTTTTTGTCGAAGGCGACGTTGCTGATCACACCGGTTTCCACGTCGACCGGCGCCGTCATGCCGCCGGAGCTGATGTTGTCGACGTTGCGCCCCCCGTTCCCGAGCCGGAGGAAGGCGTAGAGGATATGCGGCTCCCCGTCCTTGGAAAGAATCGTCACCACGCGAAGCGTGTTCACCGAATGGGGATAGATGGCCGCGAGGGTCGGGTGCTGTACGATGAAATCCTCAACCAGCAGGCGGTCGGTTTCGATGAGGTACCGGTAAAGCTCCGCCGCCGTGGAATAGTCGGGAACGTGAATTTTCTCAAAGCCCTTGCCGCAGGAGCCGTCGACCGGCTTGGCGACCACCCACTCCTTTCCCGAGAGAAAGGCCGCGAACTGCTCCTCCGACGCCTCCTTTAGATACAGCCATCCCCGCCCAAGCTCGGAGTTAAAGAGGCGGTTGAACTCTACCTTGTTGTTCAAGAGATGGTAGTAAGCCGGATCGTTGCATTTTTTGATGAGGGAATTGTTGATGCCCCTTGTCACATAGGTTTTCCGCTGGGCGCCGTTCAGATTCCACCATTCGGTCAGGCGATAATCGCGATACCCGGTGCCGTAGCGGAAGCCGCACCAGACCATATCGCAGAACAGGAAAACGCGGTTTTTCCCGCTGAGCCTATGAATTTCATTGAGGTCACGGAACATCGCCTTTACGTTCATTTCCTTGACACAGCGCAAAATATATCCGAGCTTCGACATGACGCCCCCACCGATTCAACAGAATGTACAGTATGATTATACAATACCCGAAGGAAAATGTCAATCGTCTTTTCGCTTTTCGTCAAAAAAATCCTTTTTCTTTTTTCAGAGGGCTTGATTTGACGGGAAAAATGTGATATTCTTATTATAAGTTCCGGTATTTTTCCCGCCGGAGGAGGCCTTTTCCGAACCGGCGCGAAAAATTCCTCACGAAAACATCCTCAATTTTCTTTTCTGAAAGAAAGAAGGCAACCCTTGAAAATCACCATCGAACAGGTAAAGCAAAACGAATCGGTAAAAAGCTACATTCAAAAGGCCGACGAGTCGCTCATCGCCCTCGGCTATACCGAGCACAGCTTCCCCCACGTCACCAAGGTGTCGCAGACGGCGAAGAAGATTCTCCTCACCCTCGGCTATCCCGAGCGGGAGGCGGAGCTTGCCGAAATTGCCGGGTATCTGCACGATATCGGAAACGTCATCAACCGTATCGACCACGCCCAGAGCGGCGCCATCATGGCCTTCCGCATTCTCGACAAGATGGAGGCGGAGCCGGACGAAATCGCCACCATCATCACCGCCATCGGAAACCACGACGAGGCGACGGCCTTCCCCGTCAATCCCGTTGCGGCGGCGCTGATTCTCGCCGACAAAACCGACGTGCGCTGTAACCGGGTCCGCAACCCCGATCTGCCCCGCTTTGACATCCACGACCGGGTCAACTACTCCGTCAAGCGCTCGGAGGTTAAAATAAGCGCCGAGGAGGTCGCGCTCGATATCGACATCGACACCGCCTTCTGCCCGGTGATGGATTATTTTGAAATTTTCCTCAACCGCATGATTCTTTGCCGGAAGGCGGCGGAAAAGCTCGGAATACGCTTCTCCCTCATCATCAACCGGCAAAAAATGATTTAACCCCGTCCAACGCCTTGAAAGGAGCTCTTTGACCCCAAAGAAAATTCCCATGATCCCTTTAGCCGCCCTCGTTTCCCTGATTTTCTTTCTCGCCATCTTCCTTTTCCTCGTCGTCGTCTTTATCACCGTCTTTTCGACGGTAAAAAAGGCCCTGAACCGCTCGATTCTCCCCGAGATCCGGGCCGCCGGGCAGGGACTTTCCGAGGAGGAAGAGCCGCCCCGGTCGCTGAACGGTTGCGAGTCGATCCATCTTCCCCGCATTTTGGAGGATTTCCCCGATTTCAATATCACGCTGGCCTATACCCTCGCCGAGGAGGAGCTACGAAAGCGGCTTTCCGCCTTCCCGGAGCTTATGATTCACCGCGTCGTCCTCTCCGATTACAAGAGAGCCTCCTATGAAAAAACCGTGATTCTGCAGGCCGCGCTTCAATACCGGGAGGACGGACGCCTCCGGCAAAAGCGTTATCTCCTCCACTATTCCTGCCTCCTCGGCGATGAAAGCGGCGCGCGGCAGATCGCCGCCAACTGCCCCAACTGTGGGGCGCCGGTCTCCGACCCGTCGGCGCGAACCTGCGAATACTGCGATTCCCTGCTCGTCCACGTGATGAAAAACAACTGGGTATTTACCGAAGTGAAGGAGGGATAATCCCTTCTCTTTTCGGAGAAAGGTCAAAAACATGGAACCCATCTTCTCTTTTCTTCTGACCGTAGGCGTTGTCATCGGTCTTATCTTCGTCATCGTTCTCCTCTGCTCCTCGGGCAACGCTTCCGACAAGCGGAAAAACCTTCCTTCGCCGTTCGAGTCCCCGCAGAAACAGGCCGGAAGAAAAGGGGAACGTGACGCCGCTGCCCTCATTTCCCGGATTTGCGGGAGAGGAGATCGCGTTTTCAGAAACGTAAACGTCTGTTTTGACGAAAAGCCCACGGAGCTTGACATGGTCATCGTCAACCAATTCGGCGTTTTTGTCCTTGAGGTTAAAAATTGGGTGGGGAATCTGGAAGGGGACGTCGACGACTATACGTGGAGAAAAAACAAAATGGACGCGTACGGAAACATCTTTGACAAAGAGGAAAAAAATCCCATCCGGCAGGTGAACCGGGAGGTCTATCTGTTCTCAAAGTGCCTCAAATCCCATGGCATTCCTGCATGGGTGGAGGGTTACGTCTTTTTAATCAACCAAAATCCCCATACCGCCCAAAGCGACAAGCTCCTCGCCGACGAATGGGAGGTCAACCGGGTAATACACGCCCCCACGAAAAGACCGCCTACCCCCGCCGATCAGGAAAAAATCTGCTCCCTGATTTCCGCCGCCCTTAACACCGGACGTGCCCTCACACCCGCCGAGGCGCCGAAGAGTGCCTGAGGCCGAAAGCCGCTTGACAGGGCCGGTTCCCCCTCGAAAAAATCAAAAATCCGCAAAAAAAGTCCCTGCGACGCCGGTGTCCCGGTAAGCCGCAGGGGTTTCTTTTCGTTTGGCAGATTTTGATTTACTGTACCTGAACCGTCAGAACGTCGGAGGCAAAGAGCGCGTGGTAGCTTTCAGGTTCCATGAACTCCAGCTTGAACTCCACCTTTTCGACCGTGTCGATGTTGTTTTTCTCAAGCTCCGAATCAAAGAGGGTAATGGCGTCTACCGACTTCTTTCCCGCAAGAACCGTGAACATATCCAGATTTGAAAAGGAGAAATCGTTGACCGAAAGGTCCTCAACGTCAATGCGCAAATCCTTATCGGAATTGTTCTCAATATAAAGAACCACCGATTTTCCCCAAATCGTGCTTTCACTCAGATATTTCGCGACTACCCGAACGCCTTCCTTGTTGAAGATTTCCGTCCCGTCAGCCGTGGCGCCGTCCATCGCGTCATAGAGATTCGTCTTGATTTCCAGCCTTCCGGTGGCGGCGATTTCGTCATAGCTTTCGGAATCGATAATCCTTAAGTAGAGCTCAATACAGCCGATTTTGGTAATTCCCGATTCGTCGAAATTGGAAAAATAAAGCGTCTCGTTCGACTTCTTTCCGGCGGCCACCTCCGCGGAGAAGAGAAGGTCGGAAATCATATAATTGTTTACCACTACATATTGACAGGAGAACCGCACGGTTTTGTCGCTTCCGTTTTCAAGCAAAAGCTTGACGCCGGAACCCCACAGAGAGCCGAGCTCAAGCCCGGTCGCCGTAATCTTGAAGTTGTCCTTTTCATAGAGAACCTGCGTTTCGATTTCGGCTATTTCGCTCGGAGAGGGAGAAGAGCTTTCCTCCCCCGAAGTCCCCGGAGTCCCCGACTCCCCGGCATTTGTCCCCTGCGTCGGGGGAACGAGAGATTTGGTATCCTCCCCACCGCCGCCGGACAGGGTACAGCCGACGAGAAACGTGCAGAGGATCAGCGCAAGACAGAGAATTTTTTTCATTTTCCTTTTCCTTTCATGAGAAAAAATTTAAAGATTCTGTTCGACCGCGAAAAGCCACATAAAAGTGGAAAGCGAAATTTTCGCGGTCTGTGTGTCAATTATAGCACACTTTCTTGTGCCTTGTCAACAGAACAGCTCATTTTCAGCGTTTTATCTTTGTGCGGTTTAATATGATCCGTTTCTTTGTATATCCTGTTGCTATCACTTGATATCTTCACGCCCTCTTTCGACTGAAACGAGGGTTTCAGGGGAAAATTCCGACGTGAAAAAGTCCCCGCACGGTACAAAATTCCCGCCGATTTTCCGCCGGTCGCCTTCTTTCAAAAAGGTAGGCGAATACTCCCAACGGTTTATTCGCCGGTGACTTTCCCTCAAAAAGGTTGGAAAAAATTCGCCTCTCCACCCGTCCGCCTTCTTTCGGAAAAGTTTCTCAAAGACTTCCCGCCCTCCAAAAATCCCGCCCTCCGAAAAAGAAAAAACCGCCCGCAAGGTAGGGCATCTCTGCCCCGACCCTTGCGAAACGGTTTTTATTCTTAACCTTTGTTGGCCGGTCTCGCCGCTTGCTTACTTATCGGCGTCAGCGGGATTCTCGGAAACGGTCTCCTCGGCGGGAGTCTCCTCAACGGGGGCCTCCTCGGGAGCTGTCGTCTCGACAGCTGTTTCAGTAGCCTCCGTTTCGGCAGCTGTTTCAACCGCTTCCGCCTCGGGAGCGGCTTCGGTCGCCGCCTCTGCCTTCTCTTCCGCCGCAGCCGGAGCCTTCGCCGCCGACTTGCCGGACGTCTTCTTCTTCGCCGCTCTCTTCTTGGCCGCCTTCTTCTCGGCTTCCGCTTTCTCAAGCTCCGAAATCAGAAGAATCCTTGCCATCTCGGCGCCGTCGCCTCTGCGGGGCCCGAGTCTGTACACCGCCGTGTATCCGCCGTTTCTGCCTGCGTTTTCCGGGGCGATCTGATCGAACAGCTTCTTGACTACGTCTTCTTTTGTGATGAAAGCGAACGCCTGACGGCGGGCCGCGAGAGTATTTTTCTTTCCGAGGGTAATCATCTTTTCGGCAAGAGAGCGCACCTCTTTTGCTCTCGTTACGGTCGTGTCGACCTTACCGTTCTCAAGCAGAAGGGTCACCATTCCGCGCAGCATCGCCATGCGGTTGTCGGTCGTTCTGCCGAGTTTTCTTGTTCCTGGCATTTCCTTAATACCTCCCAATTATTCTGAAGTTACGGCTCGCTATTTTCATAGCGGGAATGAGCCGCTTTCTGTCATCGCACTTTATGCGCCGAAACCGAAGTCCCGTTTCCGGTTATTCGATTTCCTTTTTCAGGCTGAGGCCGAGGGAATGAAGCTTCTGAATCACTTCTTCAAGAGACTTTTTGCCAAGGTTTCTGACCTTGATCATGTCTTCCTCGGTCTTGTTTGTCAGGTCCTCAACCGTATCAATGCCTGCGCGCTTCAGACAGTTGAAGCTACGGACAGACATGTCAAGCTCCTCAATGGTCATCTCAAGAACCTTTTCCTTGATGGTCTCTTCCCTTTCGACCATGACCTCGGTGTTCTTTGCCTCGTCCGAAAGATTAACGAACAGATTGAGATGCTCGTTGAGAATCTTGGCGGCGAGCGATATCGCTTCCTTCGCCGAAATCGTGCCGTTGGTCAGCACCTCAAGGGTCAGCTTATCGTAATCGGTATTGCTTCCCACTCGGGTGTTTTCGACGTTGTAGCTTACGTTATACACCGGCGTGTAAATCGAGTCGGTGTAAATCACGCCTATCGCCGGCTGATTGTTCAGCTTATTCTTCTCCTGCGACACATAGCCGCGACCGTGGTTGAAGGTAAGCTCCATATAGAACCGGGTGTTCTCGCTCACAGTCGCAATGTGATGGTCGGGATTCAGAATCTCAAGATCCGCGTCCTGCTTGATATCGCCAGCCGACACCTTGCAGGGGCCGGTCACGTCAAGAATCACGGTTTTCGGCCCTTCGGAATGCAGCTTGGCGGTCAAGCCCTTGACGTTCAGAACGATTTCCGTCACGTCTTCCTTCACACCGGGAATGGTGGAGATCTCATGAAGAACGCCGTCGATCTTGATGCTTGTCACAGCAACGCCGGGCAGAGAGCTGAGCAGAACTCTGCGGAGAGAATTTCCCAGAGTCGTGCCGTAGCCTCTTTCAAGCGGCTCGATGATGAACTTTCCGCTCGTTCCGTCGTCGCTCAGATTGACCGTGGCAATATTTGGCTTTTCAATTTCAATCATAAATAGTACCCTCCTGTTTTATTTTCCGAAACAAATCAGTTGCCGCCTTGAAGCGCCGAACCCGGCACCGCAAAACGGCGCGGGCGTGTGTTACTTGGAATAAAGCTCGACGATGAGATGCTCTTCAAACGGGAAGTCGACGTCTTCTCTTGTCGGGAGCGCGGCGATCTTGGCCACGACCTGTCCCTTATCCAGCTCAATCCATTTGGGCGTGATGCGGGTTTCAAGAGAATCGATCAGCGTCTTGAATTTCTCCGAAGAACGGCTGGCCTCACGGAGCGTAATCACGTCGCCGGCGCGAACGACAAGGGAGGGAATATCGACCTTCTTGCCGTTGATGCGGAAATGGCCGTGCGTAATCAGCTGACGGGCTTCTTTACGGCTATCGGCAAGGCCGATGCGGTAAATGACGTTGTCAAAGCGGCGCTCAAGCAGGCTGAGAAGGTTTTCACCGGTCACGCCTTCCATCTTATCCGCCTTTTCAAAGCAACCCTTGAACTGATTTTCGAGGACGCCGTAGTATCTCTTCGCCTTCTGCTTCTCGCGGAGCTGAAGTCCGTATTCCTTTACCTGTTTTCTCCCGGCGCCATGCTGACCCGGGACCGTCGGGCGCTTATCGACCGCACATTTGCCGGAAAGGCAACGGTCACCCTTGAGAAAAAGCTTGGTTCCTTCTCTGCGGCAAAGTCGGCACACAGATCCAGTATATCTTGCCATGTTAATGTTCCTCCTGCTGTATTTGAGTCGTCAAACTCTTCTGCGTTTAGGCGGTCTGCAACCGTTGTGAGGGATCGGAGTCACGTCCTTGATCATCTCAACGGTAAGCCCTGCCGACTGAAGGGCACGGATGGCCGATTCTCTGCCCGATCCGGGTCCCTTGACGTAAACCTCAACGGTCTTCATTCCGTGATCAACAGCAAGCTTCGCCGCCGCCTCGGACGCGCTCTGCGCGGCAAAGGGCGTGGATTTTCTCGAGCCCTTGAAGCCGAGCTCACCGGCCGAAGCCCAGGAGATGGCGTTCCCCGCCATATCGGTAATCGTTACGATCGTATTGTTGAAGGTCGCCTGAATATGCGCCTGGCCCTTTTCAACGTTTTTGCGCTCACGGCGTTTTCTTACGACCTTTTTTGCCTGTGCTGCCATATTTAATCATTTCACCCCTTTACTTTTTCTTGTTAGCAATGGTCTTCGCGGGACCCTTGCGCGTTCTTGCGTTGGTCTTGGTTCTCTGCCCTCTTACCGGCAGGCCCTTTCTGTGGCGAATCCCGCGGTAGCAGTTGATTTCCACCATTCTCTTGATGTCCATACCGACTTCGCGGCGGAGGTCGCCCTCGACGTGATAGTGGTTTTCGATTTCTTCACGGAGCTTGGCGATTTCGTCCTCCGTCAGATCCTTGGCACGGGTATCGGGGCTGATCCCGGTGGCCGCGAGGATCTTGTTGGCGCTGGTTCTGCCGATACCGTAAATATAGGTCAATGCGATTTCCACGCGCTTGGCGTTCGGAATATCGACACCTGCAATACGAGCCATGTTTTTATCCCCTTTCCTTTAACCCTGTCTCTGCTTGTGCTTCGGGTTTTCGCAGATCACCATGATTCTGCCTTTACGTTTTATGATTTTGCACTTTTCGCAAATCTTCTTGACGGATGGCTTTACCTTCATTTCGATACCATTCCTTTCTTATTTAGCACGCCAGGTAATACGGCCCTTCGTCAGGTCGTATACGGATACCTCGACAGTTACCTTGTCGCCCGGCAGTATCCAGATATAGTTCATTCTGAGCTTTCCCGAAATATGGGCGTTCACAATGTGGCCGTTGGGCAGCTGAACCTTGAAATGCGCGTTCGGCAGCGATTCAAGAACGACGCCCTCGAATTCCACAACATCATCCTTTGGCAGAAGAATCCCTCCTTGAGTCCTTATGATACATAAGCCGTTTTGCCGCTTTGGAAAGCGCTTTCCGCAGGGAACCGTCGGTTCTCACGCCGATAAATTCGCCCTCCGACGGCAAAAGCTTTGTGTGTTTCCGGTTCTTTTTCTTCGGTCTTTCCAGCCTCCGACTCTTCCCGTCGGCGAGCCACAGGAAGTGCCCGTCGTCCCCGACGACAAGGAAGAGGCGGCCTTTGTCGTGTCCCGAAAGTGACAGAACCGTTTTCCCGTTCCAATTTTCTTTCACAGGGATGAGTCCACCCTTGTCAGGAAGACGATTCCGTCCTCCGTCAGCGCAACCGAATGCTCGTAATGCGCCGTCAGCGACCCGTCCACCGTGACGACCGTCCAGCCGTCGCGAAGCTCCTTCACCTCATAGGATCCGGCGCTTACCATCGGCTCGATGGCAAGAGTCATTCCCTTGACGAGGCGGGGGCCTCTGCCCGGCGTTCCGTAGTTCGGAACGTCCGGCGCCTCATGAAGCTCGCGGCCAACGCCGTGTCCTACGTATTTGCGAATCACGCCGTATCCGTGCGCCTCGCAGTAGGTCTGAACAGCCGACCCGATATCGCCGATCCGGTTTCCCTCTCGGAACTGGGCCGCTCCCCGGTAGAAGCTTTCTCTCGTACAGTCAATCAGCTTCTGTGCCTCGGCGGAAATTTTTCCGACCGGAAAGGTATTGGCGCTGTCTCCCACGAAGCCGTGGAAGGTGGCTCCGACGTCGATCTTCACGATGTCTCCCTCCTGCAGAACCACATCCGCCGAGGGGATTCCGTGAATCACCTGATCGTTGACCGAGATGCAGGCGCTTCCGGGGAAGCCGCCGTAGCCGAGAAAGGTAGGCCGCGCACCGCATTTTTCAATGTGATGCCGGATGACGTCGTCCAGATGCTTGGTGGTGACGCCCTCCCGCACCGCCTCACCGGCGAGAAGCAACGCTTCTCCCGTGATGCGGCCGGCCTCCTTCATCTTCTCAATCTGAGCCGCGTTTTTGAGCTGTATCATAAAGATCTGCCTTCTTTGGCAGCAAGCCGCTTTCGATGGTTTCAAAAGTGAGCCGGGTCGTATCCGCCACCTCGACCTGCCCGATGACGGTTCTCAGCTTTCCGGCCTTTTCGTAGTAGGCCTTCAGCGGCTCCGTCTGCTCGTGGTAGACGTCAAGACGGCTCTTGACCACCTCCGGCGCGTCGTCGCGGCGAACCGTCAGCTCACCGCCGCAAGCGTCGCAGGTTTTCCCGTCCTTGGAGGGCTTGAACTCGACGTGATAGGAAGCGCCGCAGCCTGCGCAGACGCGGCGTCCGCTCATGCGAGTGATAATGGTTTCGTCGGGGACCTCGATGTTGACGACGAGGTCGATGACGACGCCCATTTTATCAAGCGCTTCCGCCTGAGGGACCGTGCGGGGGAACCCGTCCAGGATAAAGCCCTTGCGGCAATCCTCCTCGGCCAGTCTCTCCTTGATGATTCCGATAACGACCTCATCGGGAACCAGCGCGCCTTTTTCCGTATAGGCCTTGGCGGCAAGTCCCATTTCGGTGCCGTTCCGGATCGCTTCTCTTATGATCGCGCCGGTGGAGATCGCGGGGATTCCGTAGCGCGCGCTGACGTTTTCCGCCTGCGTGCCCTTGCCCGCTCCCGGCGCTCCTAAAAAGATAATGTTCATGTGATTTCCTCCGTTCCCGAAAAGATCCCAGACAGGGCAGACGGACGTCCGACGCCTCGTCTGCCGCCGTTCCGTTCTCTTGTTTTCCGATACCGTTTATTCAAGGAAGCCCTTGTAATGCCGCATCGCCATCTGCGATTCCAGCTCGCGAGCCGTCTCGAGGGCAACACCCACGACGATAAGCAGCGAAGATCCTCCGAAGGCAAGCGCTCCGAGGTAACCCGAGGCAAACATATTGATGAGCAACGGGAGACCGGCGATGAACGCAAGGAAAATCGCGCCGATCAGGGTGATTCTGTTCAGAACCATCTTGATATAATCGGCCGTAGGCTTACCGGGACGAATTCCCGGGATGAAGCCGCCGTTCTTCTTCAGATTGTTCGAGACTTCAATGTGATTGAAGCTGATGGCAATATAGAAGTAAGAGAAGGCGATGATGAGTACGATAAAGAGAATGACGTATACCGGGTGGTCGGTTGCGAAGATGCCGAGCAGCTTATCCCAGAAGGATCCGGATTTCGGCTGGACGAACATGGCAATCGTCGCGGGAAGAGAAACGATGGAGTTCGCGAAGATGATCGGCATAACGCCGGACATATTCAGCTTGAGCGGCAGGTTGCTGCTCTGGCCACCGTACATTTTTCTTCCGACGACCCTCTTGGCATACTGAACGGGGATTCTGCGTTCGCTGTTCGTGATGAAGACGGTCAGCGTGATGATGGCGAGCATCAGGATAACCGACAGAATGGCAAAGAAGATGTTGAGGAAGCCGCCTCTCTGAATCTGACGGATGATGGTCTGCGCGGTGGTGTAGCCGCTGGAAAGGATGTTGACGAAAAGGATGATGGAGATTCCGTTTCCGATTCCGTTTTCATCGATTCTCTCGGCCAGCCACATGACGAGGGATGCACCGGCGCAGTAGCAGGCGATGATGACAAGGGCGGCGAAGACTCCGTTGTCGGTAAGAACGCCGGCCACATTCTTCATGTAGGAATAATAGCCGTAAGCGGTGACAAGGGAGAGACCGACCGTGACGATGCGGGTGATCTTGTTGATCTTCTTTCTTCCCTCTTCCCCTTCCTTGGAGAGCTTCTCAAGCGCCGGGATGGCGATGGTGAGAAGCTGAATGACGATCTGCGCCGTGATGTAAGGCGAAACGCCCAGAGCGAACAGCGTCGCCTGAGAGAAGGCCTGACCAGACAGGACGTTCAGATAGTCAAAAATCGAACCGGTTGAGTTCATCGTGAAGAAGAAGTTGAGAGCATCCGAGCTGATATAGGGAACCGGGATGCAGGCGCCGAGCCGGTAAAGAAGAACGATCACCAGAGTGAATATCATTTTACGCTTGAGATCCGGAATTTTCCATGCATTTGCAAGCGTTTTAATCACTCAAACCACCTCGCACTTTCCGCCGGCTGCTTCAATTTTCTCTTTTGCGGCTGCGGTGAATGCTGCGGCACGAACCGTGATCTTCTTTTCAACGGAACCGCCGCCGAGAATCTTCAGTCCGTCAGCGGCCTTTCCGCAAAGACCGGCCTCGACCAAAGTATTCAGGTCGACAACGGCTTCGTCTTCAAATCGGTTCAGCGCCACAACGTTGACTGTTGCATACTCCTTGGCAAAGCGGTTCTTGAAACCTCTTTTCGGAAGTTTGCGGTAAAGCGGAATCTGTCCGCCCTCGAAGCCGGGACGGACTCCGCCGCCCGAACGGGCATTCTGCCCTTTGTGGCCCCTTCCTGCGGTTTTCCCGTTGCCGGAACCGGTGCCTCTTCCTTTCCGCCATGCGGGGGTAACGGAACCGGCAGCCGGTGAAAGTTCATGGAGCTTCATTGGATTTCCTCCTTTTTGTGTTCAATAAGGGGCAAAGCCCCGGGCTGTGTCTTTTTTCCGACGTCAGAGCCCTCCCACCGGGATTTTCCGAGCGGACGTATCCGAGCGGATGCATCCGAACGGAACCATCCGAACAGAAGTTTTCCGAACGGAAGTTTTCCGAACGAAAGTCTTCCGAACGGACTTTCCCGAATGGAATCATCCGAGCGGAAATTTCCCTCGATAGCCGCGCAAATCGGTCGCGGGATTTCTCCCGTACCGGGCGGCCTCAACCGAGCGGATGTATCCGAGCGGTCGTAACCGAGCGGTCGTAACCAAGTAGCCGTAGCCGAGCGGTTTGTTCAGGCTTTTCACGTCGGGCTGTCTGCGTCAAGCGGACTTTGGGGACGGCCCTTGGGGACGGTTTCATAGAACCTCCCGCGCGGGTAGCCCTAACGTACTTTCAGAGTCTCGACCTCAGCCCTGCTTCTCTACCTTCACGAGGTGAGAAATAACCTTGACTTTTCCGGCAAGAACGGCGTCGTCAGCGTGTACGATGCTGTCTCCGATTTTATCAAGTCCCAACGATTTGGCGGTCGCCTTCTGGTTGGGTTTTGCACCGATGGTGCTTTTTACAAGCGTAACCTTTACAGTTTCCATTTCCGTCCCTCCGTTCATTTCAGCGAGTCGGTGTCAAGACCGCGCGTTTTCGCGACCTCTTCCGCCGTGCGGAGGGATTTCAGACCCTCGAAGGTTGCCTTGACGACGTTGACGGGATTGTTGGAGCGCAGGCATTTGGCTCTTACATTGCGGATACCCGCCATCTCAAGAACCTTTCGAGCGGTTCCGCCCGCAATCAGCCCGGTTCCTTCCGAAGCCGGCTTGAGAAGAACTCTTCCCGCGCCGTATTCGCCGATTACCTCGTGGGGAATGGTGGTTCCCTTCAGCGAAACGGTAATCATGTTTTTCTTCGCATCCTCGATGCCCTTCCGGATGGCCTCCGGAACCTCGGCGGCCTTGCCGAGTCCGTAACCGACGCGTCCGTTGCCGTCTCCGACGACCATCAGCGCCGCGAAGCGGGCGATACGTCCGCCCTTGACGGTTTTCGATACACGGTTTACGACAACAAGCTTTTCCTGAAGGTCACCGGCTGCGGGATTTGATTTCTGTATCATGTTAAACCTCCGTTATCCTCAGAATTTGAGGCCGCCCTCGCGGGCGCCTTCTGCAAGCTCAAGCACACGTCCGTGATACAGATAACCGCCACGGTCGAATACCACCGATTCGATGCCCTTTTCAAGAGCGACTTTGGCAATGGCCTTGCCGACTTCTCTTGCGGCCGCCTTGTTTCCGCCGTTCCCCTCAAAATTCTTTCCGAGGGTCGAGGCGGAGCAGAGGGTCACGCCCTTTTCGTCGTCAACGATCTGTGCCCGAATATTGCTGAGAGAGCGGTAAACACAGAGGCGAGGACACGCGGCTGTGCCGGAGATCTTGGCTCTGATTCTCTTGTGCCGTTTCTGACGCTGTTTGTTTGCGTCTTTTCTGCTAACCATTTTCTTCCGCTCCTTTCCTTATTTACCGGCTTTTCCGGCCTTGCGGCGGATTCTCTCACCGGAATACTTAACGCCCTTGCCGAGGTAGGGCTCGGGGGGTCTCTTCTCCCTCACCTGAGCCGCAATCTGTCCGACAAGCTGCTTGCTGATTCCCTTCACGATGACCGTATTGGAATCCGGCGTCTCAAAGGTGATTCCGTCCTTCTCCTCGAAGGTGATGGGATGGGAATAACCGAGGTTGAGAACGAGATTCTTTCCGTTCTTCTGCGCACGGTAACCGACGCCGACGATCTCCAGCTTCTTGCTGTAGCCCTCGGTAACGCCGACGACCATGTTATGAACCAGCGTCCGGCTGAGGCCGTGAAGCGATTTATCGATTTTCTCCTCCGAGGAGCGGGAAACGATAACCGCGGCCCCCTCCACACGGACGGTAATGCGGGAATCGATTTTCTCGCTGAGGGTACCTTTGGGACCCTTTACCGTTACGACGTTCGCGTCATCCACCGATACGGTAACTCCGGCGGGGATCGCGATGGGCTGTCTGCCTATTCTTGACATATTCGCTTTCCTCCCTGATTTACCATACGAAGGCGAGGACTTCGCCGCCGATATTCTGCTTGCGGGCATCCTTGTCGGTCATAATGCCCTTGGAAGTGGACACAATCGCGACTCCGAGGCCGTTCATGACGCGAGGCATATCCTCGCAGCTTGCGTAAATACGGAGACCGGGCTTGGAGACTCTGCGGAGTCCCTTGATAACCTTCTCCTTGCCGTTGTATTTCAGAGCGATACGGATCACGCCCTGCTTGCCGTCCTCGACAATCTGATAACCCTTGACGTATCCTTCGGACACGAGGATGTCGGCGATCGACTTTTTCAGATTGGAGGCGGGAACGTCAACGGTTTCATGCTTCGCGTTGTTTGCGTTGCGGATTCTTGTCAGCATATCCGCAATGACATCTGACATCTGCATATTCTGTAATTCCTCCTTTGTAAACCAGCTTTGCTCCGGCGCGTCAGAGGGCGCCGACAGCAGTTCTGCTTACCACGATGCCTTTCTGACTCCCGGGATTTCGCCTTTATAGGCAAGCTCTCTGAAGCAGATACGGCAAATTCCGAACTTACGAAGATAAGCATGGGGGCGTCCGCAGATCTTGCAGCGGTTGTATTCTCTCGTGGAATACTTCTGCGGGGCCTGCTGCTTGAGTATCATCGATTTCTTTGCCATCTTGTTTTCTCCTTCTCTCACTTCGCGAAGGGAGCGCCCATTAAGGTAAGCAGTTCCCTTGCTTCTTCGTCGGTTTGAGCGGTCGTTACGAAAACAATGTCCATTCCGCGGATTTTCTCGACCTTATCGTACTCGATTTCCGGGAAAATCAGCTGCTCCTTCAGTCCGAGGGAGTAGTTTCCGCGGCCGTCGAAGCCGTTCGGATTGATTCCCTTGAAGTCGCGGACGCGGGGGAGCGCCAGATTGAAGAGTCTGTCCATGAACTCAAACATCCGGTCGCCGCGGAGGGTGACCTTCGCGCCGATTTTCTGTCCGGCGCGGAGCTTGAAGTTCGCGACCGACTTCTTCGCGTAGGTCGGAACCGCTTTCTGACCCGTGATGATCGAAAGATCCGCGATGATGTTGTCGATGACCTTGGCGTTTTCCTTGGCGTCTCCGGCTCCGATGTTGACGACAATCTTGTCGAAGCGCGGAATCTGCATCGGGCTCTTATACTCAAATTTCTTCATAAGAGCGGGGGATACTTCTTTTACATATAAATCTCTCAGTCTTGCCATCCTGTCCTACCTCCGCTCAAAGCTTGGCGCCGCACTTGGCGCAAACTCTTACTTTCTTGCCGTCCTCGGTCACGTGCTTTACCCGAACGCCCTTATCGCATTTGGAGCAATAGAGCATGACCTTGCAGGCATACATAGCGCCCTCGACCTTGACGAGGCCGCCCTGTTCGCCTTCTCTTCTCGGCTTGACGTGACGGGTGACGATGTTGACTCCCTTGACGATGACCTTGCCTTCCTTGGGAGAGGTTTCAAGAACCTTGCCCTTGCGGCCCTTGTCGTCGCCGGAAACGACGATAACGGTATCGTCCTTCTTGACGTGAAGCTTATTCATTGTTCCGATACCTCCGTCTCACAGTACCTCGGGCGCCAGCGAAAGGATCTTCAGATAGTTCTTTTCACGAAGCTCTCTCGCAACCGGCCCGAAAATACGGGTTCCCGTGGGATTCTTGTCGTCTTTGTCTTCCTTGATGATAACGGCTGCGTTCTCATCAAATTTGATATATGATCCGTCGCTTCTCTTGACGCCCTTTACGGAACGGACGACCACCGCCTTCACGACGTCGCCCTTCTTGACCTGACCGCCGGGAGCGGCCTTCTTGACCGCACAGACGATCACGTCCCCGATATTCGCATAGCGTCTACCGGTTCCACCGAGCACGCGGATACACATAAGCTCCTTGGCGCCGGTGTTATCGGCAACCTTTAAATAAGTCTGTTGCTGTATCAATGTGCAAATCCTCCTTTGAGCCGAACCTTGGCCGGTGTGCTTCCACCCGGCTGTTTCCGGCTGTTATTTTGCTTTCTCGATAATGTTGACAAGGCGCCATCTCTTGGTTTTGGAAAGGGGACGTGTCTCCATCACCTCGACCTTATCGCCGACTCCGCATTCGTTCTTTTCGTCGTGAACGTGGATTTTGACGGTGTGCCGGATGACCTTGCCGTATTTCGGATGCTTCACGTTATCGGCGATGGCGACGACGACCGTCTTGTCCATTTTGTCGCTGACGACCATACCGACACGGGTTTTTCTGAGATTTCTTTCTTCCATCGTACTATTCTCCCTCTGCGCTTAATCCGTTAGGCTTCCTTCTTCTCGCGAAGAACGGTCATAACGCGTGCGATATCCTTCTTGACGTCCGCGATTCTGTGAGGATTGTCAAGCTGGTTGATCGCGTGCTGGAAACGGAGGTTGAACAGCTCGTTTTTCAGCTCCGTGAGCTTCTTTTCAAGCTCCGCGGAAGACATTTGTCTGATTTCTGTTGCTTTCACGGCTCATTCCTCCTCAGCGGTGGTTTTTTCGGACGTTTTGGTGATGAACTTGCACTTGATGGGGAGCTTGTGCGAGGCGAGACGCATGGCCTCTTTCGCGTCGGACTCCGGCACGCCGCTCATCTCAAACATCACGCGGCCCGGCTTCACGACCGCCACCCAGTACTCGGGGGAACCTTTACCGGAACCCATACGGGTTTCGGCAGGCTTTTCGGTCACCGGCTTATCCGGGAAGATTTTGATCCAAACCTGACCGGAACGCTTGGTGAAACGCGTCATCGCGATACGGGCGGCCTCGATCTGATTGCTGGTAATCCAGGCCGGCTGCAGAGCAACCAGTCCGTATTCCCCGTAGGTCAAGGTATTGCCGCGATGGGCGGTGCCCTTCATTCTACCGCGCTGTACGCGTCTGTACTTCACTCTTTTCGGCATTAACATTACTTGTCGCCTCCCTCTTTGTTCGCGGGTGCGCTCGGACGGTTGGCGGACTCGCCGGAACGGTTCCCCGTTCCGCCCTGACGGTTGCCGAAGCCTCCGCCCTGACGGCCACCGAAGCCGCCGCCTTGACGGTTGCCGAAGCCTCCGCCCTGACGACCGCCAAAGCCGCCGCCCTGACGGTTGCCGAAGCCTCCCGAACGGCCGCCACGGCGGTCGCGGTCGCGGCGGTCGCCGCGTCTTTCCTGCTTCGGAGCCTCAATCTTGGCCTCGTAGAAGTGCTGCTTCTTTCCGGAATCGCGCAGAACCTCGCCCTTGTAGACCCAGACCTTGACGCCGATTTTTCCGTAGGTGGTGTTGGCCTCGGCAAAACCGAAGTCGATATCGGCGCGGAGCGTCTGAAGCGGGATGGAGCCCTCGTGATAATGCTCGGTGCGGGCGATTTCCGCGCCGGCGAGACGGCCGGAGCAGGTCACCTTGATTCCCTTGGCGCCGAGGCGCATCGTGCGCTGAATCGCCATTTTCATGGAGCGGCGGAAGGAAGCTCTTCCCTCCAGCTGCTTGGCGATGCTTTCGGCCACCAGCTGAGCGTCGACGTCGGGGTTCTTCACCTCAACGACGTTCACCGACACCGGCATACCGACCATAGCCTCAAGCTCAAGGCGGATCTTCTCGATTTCGGCGCCGCCGCGGCCAATCACAAGGCCGGGCTTTGCGCAGTGGAGGAAGACCTTTACGCGGTTGTTGTCCCGTTCGATTTCAATCTTCGGAACGCCGGCTTCCTTGTATTTACCCTTGAGGTACTTTCTGATGTTGTAGTCGGAGACAAGAGTATCACCGAAGTTTTCGTCTTTCGTGAACCATCTTGAATCCCAATCTTTGATAACGCCGACACGGAAGCCGTGCGGATTGACTTTCTGACCCATTCTGTACTCTGCCTCCTTTACTTATCTTCTTTTTCTTTCACAGTCAGAGTAATGTGACTGGTTCTCTTGAGTATTCTGTCGCCTCTGCCCTGCGCTCTCGGCATCATGCGCTTCAGCGTCGGTCCGGGACAAACAAAGCACTCAGAGACGTACAGCTTCTCGGGATCCATGCTGAAATTGTGTTCCGCGTTGGCGGCCGCGCTCTTGAGGAGCTTGCCGACCGGATCCGAGGCTGCCTTCGGTGTATGCGCAAGAATGGCCGCCGCTTCCGCCACCGGCTTGTTGCGGATCAGGTCGAGAACGATCTTGACCTTGCGGGGCGAGATTCTGACGTATTGTACTTTAGCCTTTGATTCCATTGCTTCTACCCCCGTTATTTGCCGTTATTGGACGTCTTCGATCCTGCGTGTCCGCGGAAGGTTCTCGTCGGGGCAAACTCGCCGAGCTTGTGTCCGACCATATCCTCGGTGATGTACACCGGGACGTGTTTTCTTCCGTCGTGAACCGCGATCGTGTGTCCTACAAATTCCGGAAATATTGTGGAAGCTCTTGACCATGTCTTGATCACCTTTTTGTCGTTCTTGGCGTTCATAGCCTCAATGCGGCTGAACAGCTTTTCTTCGACAAAGGGGCCTTTTTTCAGACTTCTGCTCATTTATATTGCCTCCTTATTTACCGTTTCTGCGTTTGACGATGAACTTATTGGTTCTGGCCTTCTTGTCACGGGTCTTGTAACCGAGCGCGGGCTTGCCCCACGGAGTGACCGGGCCCGGTCTTCCGATAGGAGCGCGGCCCTCGCCGCCGCCGTGCGGGTGGTCGCAGGGGTTCATGACGGAACCGCGGACCGTCGGACGGATGCCCATGTGACGCTTTTTACCGGCTTTACCGATTTTGACGGTTTCGTGCTCGATGTTGCCGATCTGGCCGATGGTCGCCTTACAGTCAAGGCGGACAAGACGGACCTCTCCGGAGGGAAGTCTTACCTGCGCCATGCCGTTTTCCTTCGCCATCAGCTGAGCGGCGGCTCCGGCGGTGCGAACCAGCTGGCCGCCCTTTCCGGGATAGAGCTCGATGTTGTGGATCAGCGTACCGACCGGGATATTGGCAATCGGGAGCGTGTTGCCCGGCTTGATATCGGAAGCGGCACCGCTGTAGAGTTTGTCTCCGTCGGTCACGCCGTCGGGCGCCAGGATATAGCTCTTCTTGCCGTTTGCATTCTGAAGCAGGGCAATGTAAGCGGTACGGTTGGGGTCGTACTCAATCCCGATGACCGTGGCGGGCTCGGCGCTTTCGGCGCGCTTGAAGTCGATGATTCTGTACTTCAGCTTGTTGCCGCCGCCCTGATGACGGACGGTAATCCGGCCGTTGCTGTTGCGTCCGGCGTGCTTTTTCTTCGTTACGATAAGACTCTTTTCCGGGGTGGACTTTGTAATCTCATCGAACGACGGTACAGACATATTTCTTCTCGACGGAGTTGTCGGCTTGTAGGTTTTAACTGCCATTCAAATCACTCCTTCTTCTTAATACATACCGTCGAAGAACTCGATGGTCTTGGAATCTTCGGTGAGCTTTACAATCGCTTTCTTCCACTCCGAAGTGTAACCGGCGTGAACTCCGAGTCTCTTGGGCTTTTTCTTCATATTGATGGTATTGACGTCCGCGACCTTGACGCCCTCGAACACCGTTTCCACCGCGTGAGCGATTTCCGGCTTGGTGGCGTCCTTCCGAACCTCGAAGACGTACTTCTTCTCTTTGGTGGAATCCATCGAGGCCTCGGTGATGATGGGGCGGCGGATGATGTCATATGCGGTCTTCATGCGTACACCTCCTGCAGCTTCTCTGCGGCATCCTTGGCGATGACAAGCGTGTCGGCGTTCAGGATATCGTAGACGTTGACGGTGTTGGTCTGAGCCGTTTTGACACCAGGAAGATTGGCGAAGCTCTTCACAACCTTTTCGTCATTGCCGGCCAGAACGACGAGGGCCTTTTTCTTGGCGCCGACCGCCGTCAGCATCTCGGCCATGGTCTTCGTCTTATACTCCTCGGTCTTGATCGCGTCGATAACGACGAAATCGCTTTCGGCGACCTTGGCGGAAAGCGCGCTCTTGATCGCGAGCTGCCTTACCTTCTTGTTGATGGTCACGCGGTAGGAGCGGGGCTTCGGAGCGAAGACTACGCCGCCGTGCGTCCACTGAGGAGCTCTTGTCGAACCCTGTCTTGCACGTCCGGTTCCCTTCTGCTTCCACGGCTTTTTGCCGCCGCCGGAAACCTCGGTGCGGGTGAGCGTCGACTGGGTGCCCTGTCTCTGATTCATCAGATAAGCGCGAACCGCCGTGTGAAGAACGGCCCCGTTTACCTCCACGCCGAAGACGGCGTCGGAAAGGGTCATTTCACCGACCGTTTCGCCCTTCATGTTTAATACCTTTACATTCGGCATCGTAAATTTCCTCCTTCCGTTCAGCCTTTGACGGCGTTGCGGATAAATACGATACCGCCGCGGGCGCCGGGAACCGCTCCCTTAACCGCAATGATATTCTTTTCCGCGTCGATCTTGGCGATGCTGAGATTCAGCACCGTCACCTGCTCGTTTCCGTACTGTCCGGCCATATGCTTATTCTTGTAGATGCGGGAAGGCGTTGAGTTTGCGCCCATCGATCCCGGCTGACGGTGGATAGGTCCGGTGCCGTGCGTCATCTTCAGAATGTGGGCGTTCCAGCGCTTCACCACGCCGGTATATCCGTGACCTTTGGTGATTCCGGTAACGTCGACCTTTTCACCGGCCTCGAAAAGAGAAGCGGTGACGGTATCGCCCGTGTTGAATCCGGAAATATCCTCCAGACGGAATTCCTTGAGGTGCTTCTTGCAGGTAACGCCGGTTTTCTTGAAATGACCGGCCTCCGGCTTGGTCAGCTTCTTTTCCTCGACGTCGAGGAAGCCGAGCTGAATCGCGTCGTAACCGTCGGTGGCGACGGTTTTCTTCTGAGTGACCGTGCAGGGACCGGCCTCGATCACCGTAACCGGTATCACATTGCCGTTTGCGTCGAAGATCTGCGTCATGCCGATCTTCTTGCCGATTATACCTTTTTTCATGATTTTTTCCTCCTGATTTTAGTTATTGGTTGGGGCCCGTCGGTATTCCGTGCCTCAACATGACATAAAACCTCGGGATTCCCCCGTGTCCGATCGATCTGTCTTTCGGCAGATTACTTGATGTCGATCTGAACGCCGGCGGGAAGCTCCAGACTCATAAGCGCCTCAATGGTTTTCTGTGAGGGCTTGATTATGTCAATGAGTCTTTTGTGAGTTCTCATTTCAAACTGTTCGCGGCTGTCCTTGTCTTTGTGGACCGCGCGAAGAATCGTTATGATCTCCTTTTCGGTGGGAAGCGGGATCGGACCGGATACCGAGGCGCCGTTGCGTTTTGCCGTCTCTACGATCTTCTCCGCCGCCTGATCGATAAGAAAGTGATCATAGCTTTTGAGTCTGACTCTGAGAGTTTCTTTTACTGCCACTGTTTTTGCCTCCTTTTAATTCATTGGCTGATGCAATTAAATGGGGCGAAAATCCGAACACTTGCCCGGGTGTTTCCTCACTCGGACTTAATGAAAACCGAAAATTCCGCTTCGCGCGCAACCCGCAAACCGGATTTTCGGAAGGCTTTTACCGCCCGTCCCCGACGGGGTGGGGATAAAATACAGTTCCGATTCTCTGTCGCCCGTTTGCCGTTCCGGTGAGGCCTTTTCCCGGATTTCTCGGCCCGTCCCTGCTTCGGAAGGTCGGTTTCCCTGAAAAAAGCCGCTTGGAACATCGGACATACTCCACGAAAATTCCCCCGGCATTCCGAACTGTGACCGTCTGCCGGGCAACCTTTCGCTTCATCGCACATCAAGCTTTTCTATTATACTACAACCGATTGGAAATTGCAACATTTTTTTTAAATTTCATCCGCATTTTCGGCCGGGAGAGGAAGAATTTACATTCTGTTCACATTTAAGGGCCCGATTTCTTGGCAAAAAGGGCCGCGCGGCCCCTCGGAGGGACGAAAAACGGCCGAAAAAGGAGCGCTTTGTCCTTCAAAAAGCAAAAATCGGTAAAAAAGCGCGGCCTTTCGCGAACCGGGGAGCGGAACCGCCGGGCTTTTCACGGCGGAAAGCGGGTAAAAAGTCCGCCGGGACTTTACAAACCGGGAAACGGGTAAAAAGAGACCCGCCGAACTTTGCAAGCCGAGAAACGAGAAACGGGCAAAAAGAGGCCGGCTGTCTCTCACTGGATAAGAAACGACCGACAAGGGCCCTCTCCGCTTCTCGGGGCAAAAGCAAGAAAGAGGTGCGCGCCCTTCGCAAGCCGAAGTGGACCCCCGGGCTTTTCTCGGCAGAAAACGAGCAAAAAAGCCGCCGGGTTTTACAAGACGGAAAACCGAAAAAAGGCCGCTCCGAACCTTCCGCAGGAGACCTTTTCGCCTGCGAACTTTTCTCGGATAAGCTTTTCGCGGCAGAAAGAAAAAAAGAGACGCCCGCCGTCGGCAAAGCCCGCAAATTCGCGAAGCCTGCCCGGCGGTTCTGCGCCTCTTTTCCTTGTTTTGGTTGAATTCCCCGTTTTCGGGAAGTCTCGGTGCGAAAAGCTTCCGTTCAGAAAGTTCCTGCCCGGGGCCTTTTCACGGAGAAATTCCGCCCGAAAATTTTCGTTAAATTCCCGCGAGAATTCCGCTTGGAAGCCCCTGCTCAGAAAATCCCGCGCGGAAACTCCGCTCGGGAAGCTCCCGCTCGGGAAGCTCCCGCTCGGGAAGCTCCCGCTCGGGAAACTTCTGCTTAAAAAATTCTGTTGGGGAACCCCCGTCCGGAAAATTTTCTGTTCAGAAACCTCTCTTCAAAAGCCTCTGCCCAGAAGCCTCCGCTCAGGAAGCGCTTGCTTCCTTTACCGCCTCGGCCACCGCTTTGGCAAGCTGGTCGGGGCAAGAGGTCGACTTGAAGCCGCAGTGAATGTCCCCGCAGCGGGAAATGATCTCCTCCGCCGTCATGCCCTCCACAAGGTGGCTGATCCCCTGAAGGTTGCCGTTGCAGCCTCCCTGAAAGGACACGTTGTGGACGCGGTTTTCCTCGTCCAGCTCAAAGGTGATCGAACGGGAGCAGGTTCCGTGCGTCTGATAGGTATGCTTGGTCATCGTTTTTCTCCTTTTTCTTTTTGCGGAAGCTCCCCGGCCCTTATCCGGTTGTCTTCCGTATTCCTCGCGGGCCGCTGTCCCGCTGCCCGCGTTCCTCTGTTTACGTTCCTCTGTTTACGTTCCGCCGGATTCCTTCCGCCGATTCGTTGTTCTCCGCGCAAGCGCCGGGCTTCTACTCCTCAGTGGAATCGTCCACCGTGGAATCGTCCACAGTGGATTCATCCACCGTGGATTCGTCCACTACGGAATCGTCCGCTTCGAAACCGTCGTCATCCGCTTCGGAGTCGCTTTCTTCTGCAAGCATTGTATAAGCGGCCCGGATATCCCGGGGGGAATGGCCGTAGCGCCTCAGAAACGCGTAGGTTTTTTCGTCCCGTGTGCCTCCCCGCTTTTTCAGTAGCCGGAGGCAGAGAAGCGAAAAGTCGAGATCCGCAAGCTCTTCCCCTTCCCAGCATATGGAGGAAACGGTGTCCCGGGAAAAGCCACGGCCCAAAAGCTCCTGCCGGATGCGCTCCTTTCCGTAGAGCTTTCCGGTCGCCATGCTTCGCACAGCTCCCGTCAGCATCCGCTCATCGTTCAGAAGGTTTCTTTCCTTTAAATAGAGAACCGTGTTCTCCACCACCTCGGCGCTGTACCCGCGCTCCCTCAGCTTCTGACGGAGACGGGCCTCGGTGTTGTCCCGGTAGGCGACGATGTTCAGCGCCGTTTGCAGTGCCTTTCTCCCTTCCTCCTCAGGGGTCAGGGGAAGGGGCTCCTGCCTCTTTTTATTCATCTTCTATCGAGATATCGAACTCGTCGTCGGAGTCGTCGTCCTCCTCCGCAGCGCCGGTTTCCAGCACATTCTCCGCCTCTTCGCTCTTCTGACGGATCTTTCCTTCGATTTCCGCCGCAAGCTCGGGGTTTTCCTCAAGATAGAGCCGCGCGTTGTCCCGGCCCTGCCCCAGACGGGAGCCTTCATAGGAGAACCACGAGCCGCTCTTTTCGATGATGCCGAGCTCGACGCCGATATCGAGAATTTCTCCCGACTTGTTGATTCCCTTTCCGTAGAGGATATCAAATTCCGCGATCTTGAAGGGCGGCGCCACCTTGTTTTTCACGATTTTGCACTTCGTCCGGCTTCCGTAGGAGTCGGCTCCGTTTTTCAGCGTCTCGCTCTTCCGGATATCGATTCTTACCGAGGCGTAGAATTTCAGCGCCCGGCCTCCCGTAGTGGTCTCGGGATTGCCGTACATGACGCCGACCTTCTCGCGGAGCTGATTGATGAAGATGACGATGGCGTTGGATCTCGTGATGGGGCCGGAGAGCTTTCTCAGCGCCTGAGACATCAGTCGGGCGTGAACCCCCACGAAGGAGGAACCCATATCCCCGTCGATCTCCTGCTGCGGAACGAGCGCGGCGACGGAGTCGACCACGACGACGTCGACGGCGCCCGAGCGCACCAGCGCCTCGGTGATTTCCAGCGCCTGCTCCCCGCTGTCGGGCTGCGACACCAGAAGGTTGTCGATATCGACGCCGAGAGCCTTCGCGTATATCGGATCGAGCGCGTGCTCGGCGTCGATAAAGGCGGCCACCCCGCCCAGCTTCTGCCCCTCGGCGGCGATGTGCAGAGCCAGCGTCGTCTTTCCGGAGGACTCCGGCCCGAAAATTTCAATAATTCTTCCGCGCGGAACGCCGCCGATTCCCAGCGCGAGGTCAAGCGTCAGCGACCCGGTCGGAATCGCGCTCACGTTCATGGCCCGGTTTTCGCCGAGCTTCATAATCGAACCCTTTCCGAAGGTTTTGGTGATCTGCGTCAGCGCAACGTCAAGAGCCTTCTTCTTTTCCTCGACGCCCTCCGGCACCTCCACCGGCTTTTTGGTCTTTGTTACTTTCATCGGGTGTCCCTCCGTCTTCTTCCCGTCGTTCTCCCGTCAGTAGGTCGGGCTGTCGAGCAGCCAAACCCCGTCCTGAAGGGTCAAAAGAATGGATAACTGTATTTCTTGCCCGCCCTCGAGGCAGGTCACGGTAAGCTCCACATATTCCGGGGTGCTTTTTTTTATCTCAGCGTCGGTAACCTCCAGCTTCCCTCGGATCGAAAGAGGCTGTACGCTGACGTCGATGTGAAGAACGCCGCCGATTTCCTTGTAGCGCGGGCTGACCGAAGTCAGAAGCCCTTCCCCCTCGTCGGAGGTCATGCCGACGAAGGCGCCGACGTAAATTTCCTCAAGATACCGCCGGGAATAGACCTTTTCGGACTCGCTTTCGATCGCCTCGACCGAGGCGTAAGCGGCGTCCTCCCGCACCGGGAAATAGGCGGTTTTGGTATGCTCCTCCTCGTAGGCCTCCGCCACGGCGGGAAGGCCCTCTCCGAAGAAAATCACGTTGAGCTCATAGGAGCGCGGAACCAGCTCCTTCAAAACCGAAAGAGCCTCCTCCCGCTCGATTTTCAGCGCCGGCTTTTTGGAACAGGCCAAAAGACTGCCCGCCGCGAAGACGGCGAGAAGTCCCGCCAAAAGGGAACACAAAAAAGAGCGTTTCATAACTGTCCTTTTACAAAAGATTTTCGGGCTCCGCGGCGAAGTCCTCTTCGCCGCGGGCAAGATTCAAAATACCGAGGCCTTTTTTCTCCGCGTACCGGACGGTCTGATAGGTGCCGCCCTTCGATTCCGTCAGCCAGCAGATACAGAAGGCGCTCCGGTCGACCATATAGCGGTTCCGAATCTGCATACAGCCCCGCGTATACTTCTCGCTCAAGTAAACGGTTTCGTCCGCCCGCTTCATGACCTGCTGAAAAAGCTCCCGGTCAAGCGCCCGCCAGCGAAGCATATGATCCCGACAGGGGAGCGCGAGAATCAGCGTCAGCTCGGGATGCAGGGCCTTGGCGTTCAGCACCGAAACCGACGCCGCCAGATCAAAGCCGATCGCCCCGCCCGCATAAAAGGTGGTGATTCCCCGCTCGGCGAGGGAGGAAATCAGGGGCGCCAGCCGCCGGACCGCCAGACGGCACGCCTCCTCGGAAAGGCTCCGGTGGCCGGTAAAGCAACAGCTTTTCTCTCTTGTCACCGTCTATCCCTCCCTCAGCTGACGACTCCTGCGTTTATCGGTTTCATTTTACCACATCGGGAGAAAAAAGTCAAACATTTGTTTGTAAACAATATGCTAACAGAAGGCGCGGACGATGACCGGCAAGCGGGGATTATCCCGCCGAAAGGGTGCGGCAGGTGCCGCCTCCGATTTTTTCAAGAAGCGCCGCCTCCCGATGGGTGGAGGTGAGAATCAGAATCTGCGCCCCGCTCGCCGCGAGGAGCCGCATCATATTTTCCAGTCTTCCGTCGTCCAGCCTCGCAAAGCTCTCGTCGAAGACGATCGGCGGAAGCTTTTTGCCGCAGATCAGGGACACCAGCGCCAGCCGAAGGCTTACGTAAGCGGCGTCCGCCGTTCCGGCGCTCATATATTCCTCACCCACGGTGACGGCTCCGCCGCCCTGCGTCTTCGGGCGGAAGGTCATCGAAAGGCCGTTTCCGACGCCGATTTCCCGGTATTTCCCCTCCGTCACGGCCCCCATAAAGCGGCCGGAGGTCTCCGAAAGACGCGGCGAAACGGTGGAGCGAAGGCTTTCCCCCGCCACGCCCAGCTTTTCATAGGCCAGAAGGATGGCGTCGTACCTCTCCTGCGCCTCGGTCTTTTTGTATTCCAGCGCCGTTATCTTTTCCTGAAGCTCCGCCGGGGAGACCGCCACGGTGGAAAGCCTCGCCAGCTCGATTTTCTTTTCGTTGATTTTATGCTCATTCCTCGAAATCATATCGGAAAGAAGATCGCGGCGCTTTTTGGCGTCGGTCGGGTTGAACCCGGACGGAAGCGAAATCGGCGAGCCGTCGTCCTCCGGATCCACCTGCGAATCGGTGATGCCCGATTTCATATTTACATAGGCGTAACGGCATTTTTCCTCTTCATTCCCCAGCCGTTCCGCCTCTTTCAGGACGTTGTTCACGTCGGAAAGCGTCTTCGCCGTGGGGGAGGTTCCCCATTTTTCGCAGAGGGCCGACAGCGCTCCCCACCGGTGCGCTCTCTCCTCCTCCGCCGTCCGCAGCTGTTCCCGGATTTCCTCCAGACGCACCCGAAGGTCGTCCTCCTCACGCTGGGTACTGCCCTCCAGCGCCGCAATCCCCGCCGCATACCGCGACGCGAGAAGGAAGCTTCCAGCCATGGCGCAGAGGAAGAGAAAGGAGAAAATGGCCGCCGGGATTCCCACAGCGGGCTTCGCCGCCATGAAAAGAACCGCCGCCGCCGAAACCGACGGGATGAAGAGAACGCAGAAAAGGATGCCGCAGGCAAGCGCCAGCTTGCGCTTCCCCGACAAAATACCGCGCTTTTTCTCCTCTTCCCTGTCGAGGAGACTGCGGTCGGCCTCCTCTTTCAAAAGCTCCCGGTTCAGCCCGTCAACCGTCCTCTTGATTTCCTCGATTCTGCGGTCGCAAAGGGAAACGGCCTCCATGCTCTCCCGAAGCTGTTCATAATACTCCCGACTCGGGAAAAATCCGTTTCTCGTATAGGTTTCCTTGAACCGGTCGCTATTTCTCTTCGCGGCGTTGTAGTCCTTTTCCAGACTGCGGATTTTTTCCCGCCGCCGCCGGGCCTCAAGCTTTTCGTTCTGCGCGAGGAAAAACGTCACTTCCTCAAGCGCCTTTTTGTCCCTCGCCGTCTTCTCCTTCAGCTCCGCGATGCTTCCCTCCAGCGAAATGATTTCCGCGCTGCTGCGGGATGCCTCCGCAAGACGGGAGCGGAGAGCGGAAAGCTCCCCGTCGATTTCAAAGAGCCTGCCGCCCTTTTTGTTCTTGTACAAAAGCTCGGTGCGGAGCTTGTCCAGCTTATCGAGCGACTTTTTCAGATTGACGGCCTCGCTCCCCGAGAAAAGGAGGTTGTCAATCGCCTCCGCCGTGCTTTGACCGTCAACCCTGCCGCCGGAGGTCTGCCCGACGAAGGCGGTCTCCGTGAAGAGGGAGGAGGGAATGCCGAGAAAGACCTCCCCCGGCACCTTCCCCTCGTAACAGGGGGTGCCGTTTTCAAGGTCGATGATTCCGACCGATTCCTTTTTCCCGACCAGCTGACGCTCCACACGATAGCGCTTGCCGTCGCTGTTCAGAGTTAAACTTCCCTCTGCCGCGCCGGAGGGAAGGCTTCCGTAGCGCTCCCGATCGGCCTTCCCGGAAAATCCGTAAAGGACAAAGCGGAGAAATTCCGCAACGGTGCTTTTTCCCGCCTCGTTCTTTCCCTCAATCACGGTCATCCCTTCGCCGAGGTCAAGCCGGAAGTCGTGAAGATTCCCGAAATCGGTGATATGGAGCGACTCGATAACCATAAGCTCTGCCCTTTCCTAAAGTCGTCAGTTCTTGGGGCGCCGCCCCGGTTTTTGTTTTTCAGATTACCCGAACCGCGCCCTCTTTGCGGACCATCAGAACCGCGCAGGAGCCGGGGCCGAAGACCTCTTCCATCGCCTTCTTATAGTCCTCGACGTTCTCGTCGGGAACAAAGGCCTGAATGGTTCCGGCAAAGCCGCCGCCGTGAATCCGCCACGCCGACGTCCGCTTGGTGCTAGAAAGGGCGTGCTCCGTCACGGCGAGGGCAAGAGAAAGCCCCTGCTCCGCGACGTTCTTGGAGGTATACACGTTCTGTAGCCACATGAAGCTCGACCGGCCGGAATCAAGGACGCCGTGGAAGAAGGTCTCGACGTCCCCCTCGCGCAGAGCCGCCGCCTGCTTCATGACGCGGTCGTTTTCGCCGATGAAATGGAAGGCGCGGAGAATCGCGCGGTCGCCCGTCTTTTCCCGAAGCTCCTTCGCCCGGGAGAGAAGCTCGTCCCTGCTCAGGCCGCGAAGAACCGGCTTCCCGAAGAAAGCGGCGACAGCCTTCATCTCGGAGGGAACCGAGGCGTAATCCTCGTTCAGGTCGGCATGGTTGCCGCCGGTGTTGGTGATGCAGAGGCGGTATCCCGCCGCGCTCAGGTCGAAGTCGAGCTTTTCGATGCGGGCGGCCGCCGGGTCGGCGAAATCGATGAAGGAGAAGCCGCCTACCGCGCAGGCGGTCTGATCCATCAGTCCGGAGGGCTTACCGAAATAGACGTTTTCCGCGAACTGCGAAATCTCGGCGATCGCCGGAGCCGGAATCGAAGCGTTGTTGTAAAGGTGGTTCATAATCGTGCCCACCATCACCTCAAAGGCCGCCGAGGAAGAAATTCCCGAGCCCTTTAGCACATTGGAGGTGGTATAGGCGTCGTAGCCGTGAACCTGATAGCCGCGCTTGGCAAAGCCCGCGCAGATGCCGGAAAGAAGGGCGGCGGAAGAATAGAAGAGCTCCTTCTTCGGCTCACCCGGGAAACAGCTGACGGTGTCGGGGTCAAAGCCCTTGCTCTTGACGGTCACGGTATCGCGATCGTTGGCGGAAGCCACCGCGATGATGTCGAGGTCGACCGCCGCCGCCAGAACGCACCCGCGGTTATGGTCGGTATGGTTGCCGGAAATTTCACTCCGGCCGGGGACTGAGAAAAGGAAAACCTCACGGTCGGCGCCGAAGAGCTCGGCAAACGCCGTGACGGCTTCGATGTATCGTTTTCGCTGAGAAGGCAGGGCCTCTTCTCCGTAGAGCGCGGTAAAACGCGCGTCACAGCCGCCTTTCGCGATGGTTTCGATCAGTTGCTTTGTATTCATGATTCCTCCCGCCGCACAAGCGGCCGCTTTATGAAAATAGGTTTCTTCTATTATAACAGATTCCATGTCAATTTACAAGGTTTATTTCAAAACTCGAAAAAAATTTTTTCTGAAAAAACGTAGACGCAGGGCCGACGCCGGTCGGTGAAGCAAAAAGGCCCCTTTCGGGGGCGAAAAATTCCCCTTCCCCGCCGGGGCGGGAAAAATTTTGCGGTGAAAAAGGAACGCACGCCAAAAACGCGCAGAAAAATCCGGCTCCCCGTCACAGAAAAGCCGCGCGACGGAAAGTCCCGAAAAAAACTCTCACAAAAAATGCGGTGAAAAACGCCCGCCCCAAAAAACAGCGCCGCCGCTGTTTGAAACAGAGGCGGCGTCAGACTGAAGACAAAGCGGTTTAGAGCTCAAACGCCCAAAGCCGCTTTGTTGCATTAAGTAAGAAGAATTGCAT
>CANQQT010000016.1 GCA_947626065.1 uncultured Clostridia bacterium
GCGGGAATCGCCGCATTTTCCGGAACCCCCGCGGGGGAAGCCGAGCTGACTTCCGGAAGCCCGGCCAGACTCGTCAGCAGCGAGAGAATCCCGGCCAACGCCGCCGTCGAGAGTACCGCGAGCCAGTCGACGCGCTGGAGCAGCGCTTCCGTTCCGATGGTGGCAACAGCCGCCTGCGCGACGGTTTTCAACGCCCGGATCCCGGCGGCTCTCAGCCATGCGCGGATTTTTTCCTTGTTCATGCTCTTCATTTTTTATCCTCTCTTTCTTTTGAGACTTTCCCCGGTGCTTCCTCCGGTAAAGCCATCATTTTCTCAAATAATCTTGTGGCAACATCGTTGCCGCCGAGGGAGTGGTAGCTGTCGTAGGCCTTTTTCAGGGCCTCCTTTCCGTAAATCGGGCAGAAATTGCGCACCATGTATTTTTCATAGGAGCGGATAATTTCTGCCCGTAAGAGGGAACACATCCCTGCTTTTATCGCCTCCTGCTCTTTTCGTTCCTTCTTTAAGAGTCCGAAGAGGAACCAAAAGAGGGAAACCATGCATCCGCATATAAACGGAATCAGCCAGCTGAAAAACAATTGCTTAAAATCCAAGGGAAACCGCCTCCATCAAACATCATACCTGAGCTGTATATCTTCAATCGCCGGAGTCCATACCATCTCCGGGGATATTTTTTGCAATTTCAAACCGGATATCGTCATATCTCTTGAAAAGATTATGCCTATTTTAAAATCTTCATGGACTGAAAATTGAAAATTCCCGCCCTCTCCTATGCCTTTTAAATACGGGCGGCCATATTCCGTGTCGTAGAATTTGTTGTATTCAAATCCGGCGGCCTGATAGCTCATAATAAGGCGCATTCCTACAGTGCCATTTCCATTTATTGAAAAAATATAGTCCCCCCCGGAAAATGTTTTTTCAATCAATAGTGCCGCAATGGAGCCGCTCTGTGCGCTTGTGATTTCAATGTGATTGGTGCTTTGAATATAGGCACTACAATATTTATAAGTTAAATCATCCCGTGCGATAAGATTTATCCCGGGTATCCCAAGATTCATCCACGTACCGGTTAATGCACCATTTGAAAACGAAACCGGCACATTAAAATTGAAATCGCTTTTCCCCCAGTCAAAAACCGGGATTCCTCGATTTACTCGGGCAGTGGCAACCTTTTCTTTCGTCAGCTCGTCGGAAACGCTCACCTCAACATCAAGGGCGGACGTGTACGCGCTGTCAATGGTCGCTGTTAGCGAATAAGTGTTCCCGGATACCGTCGGAGTCGGCGCGTCAGTCCATCCCGTGAAGGCTTGCCCTTCATTCTTCCAGCGCATTTTGGCAGAAACGGAATTTTTCACCGTCCCGAAATCGCCATTGAAAAAATTCCCGCTTATCGTCAGCTTTACCGTGTCGGCAGTTGGTGATTCCCGCGCCGCGCTCAGATTGACGGTAAGCGGAATGTATCGCACATAATCCAAAGTAAAGGACTTTTCGGTGGTGAATCCCCGGGAATCCATCGCCGTTACAGATAAATTGTTTCCGTCAACCGCTTCAAACGTCATGGAGCCGCTTGTCTTGCTGATTACTTGTCCCTTGCTTCCGCAAGTTGCCATGATCCGCAGTATATTCGCGCCTTTTTTGAGCGTTGCTTCCACATTGACGCTCAAGTTTGACGCGCCTAAAACAACCTTCTTTTCGTCACCCGTTGCGGCTTTTGTGGCCGCGTTGATATCGGAATATTCAACGACAAGATCCGGTCGGCATACCGTCTGATTCGCCCGCACCGTTATGGTGGTATCACGATATCCGAGAGAATTTGCGCCCGAAAAAGTTTCGCATCGAATTGTCAGTTGCATATTCGACGAATCGGAAGAGAGATAATTGTAACAATCTTCCGGAACTGTCCATCCCCACTGTCCGGCGGTCGTTCGGGAAACTATTGTTTTGAAATCGCTTTCGCCGGGCATACAGTAGGAAAGCGTATGAACAAAAGAATCGTTTGAACGGTTAATAACGATGATAGTGCTTGCGCCTATTTCGCAGTCGCTCGCGAAAACAGCGCTCGCCCTCGGTATCGCCGCAAGCTCCGCCGAAACGGTGACCGTACCGGTCGCGCCGTTTGACGGGGTAAACCCCGCGCCGCTGACTCTGAATTTCCAAGTCGTACTGAGTGAAACAGAGCGGGAAAGCCCGTTTGTGGCGTCCACCTGAACGCTCCCCTCCCCGATGAGAGAACGCCGTCTATACCTTTGCCCTCCTTCCGTGAAGTCAATCGTTTCCCATTCGGCAGAAGGGCGGCTTTCCCCGTAAGTGCTACGAGAAAAAACAGTCGTTCCGTTAATCGTCCCTGAATAGTCTGTCCCGTATCCGTAAAAGGAGGAGTTAATTGTACAAGCGATATATTCTTGTATCGATACCGTATAATAGCCGGTGACGACGTCCGGCACCGCCTTGCCATACAGGAGAATATAATAGTAGTAGCTCCCGCTCTGTGGCTTGATTCCCGAAGAGCGTCCCAAATATTGATATTCCGAAGTCAAAGTTGCCATATTTTACCCTCCGATATAGAAACAAGCCGTCCGGACGTCCATGTAATCTTCAAATCGGGAATTAAGCCCAATCGTCAGATATTTACGCGCCGTCAGGTTCAAGGCGTTCACACCTTCATTTGTCGCCGATAAAATATCGACGTCGTCACGCCGGACGAAAAATCCCTGCGGGGAAACTCGGCTTGACATCTCCTCGCCCTCTCTGCTTACGTCAAGGCCTTCATCGTTGAACGAAAACCCGGTTTTCGTCGTCACCTTGTCAACACCGTTTTCGACGATATTTTGCACCGAAATGGAAAGCTCGCTCGCCGTCTGCTCGAACGCCGTCAGCCGTTGCTGAACGTTTTTCTGTGTCTCGTCAAGTCGGGAATTAGTCTTTTCCTGAAAGTCCGAAACGCTGAACTGAATCCGGCCCTGCTCGACTTCGAGGGCCGTGACGCGCTCCGTGATTCCGTCGATATACTCTTCAAAGCTGTAATCGCCAACCTTTATCCACTCTGCGTTTACACCCTCCGCCGAAAGTATCCGCGTTATGGTCTCGCCGTCAAGCGTGATTCCATAAGGGTACGTTTGCCCGCCGTCGTTTGAAATGCCGATTGACTCCGACGTGAATTTGATGACGTTCCGGGAATCCTTTAGCTCCGGCTTGTCGTGTAGGTAGCGGATGATTGAGCCGTCCGGCTGTTCCTCGTCGGTCTCGAACATTCCGCCCGCTTCCGCCAATCCCTGCGCCAGCTTTTCAACCGCCAGCTCCCGGTCGGTCTTTTCCTTCTCGAAAAGCGCCGCCGCCTTTTTTTCTACTCTCGAAATATCCTTCTGAGTTTGTGAAGTGTAAACAGGCCGCTCCGCCGCCGGAGTCTGATTCTTAAAGGTTGTATAACCGGGGATATTAAACTGAACATCGGTTATAAAGGTGAAGTAAGCGTTTCCGCGCCAGTCCGTAACTTTGCACGCGTCCATGAACTCAAGAAGAGGATTTGCCGCCGCCTCTCCGCTGAAAGTCCGGAAGGGAACTTCTCCGACGGCCTCGAAAATCCATTGAACAAGGTCGGCCTCATGCCCGGGAACAAGCGGATTTTCAACATTGAGCAAATACCCGTCCTGCCCTGCTAAAAACTCTTGTTTTTCCTCTTCCTCGCCCTCGACAGTCATCTTTACGCCGGTTATTTTCGTGTCGCTGTAGCCAATTGTGGGGGCTTTGAAATCGGATATAATCGGCAAGCTCTCGTCCTCTGCCGATTCTTTTATCCCATACGGCAGAATTTCAAGCCTGTTGCGGTTATCAATCCGCGCGTTGCCACAAGCCAACATCGCTATTTGCCCGATAACATCCCGGAAAGTGCCGGTTGGCGCGGTCTCTATCATAAAGTCGTCATGGGGAAAAGAGGTAGAAAGAAGATTGATATCACAGGTAGAGCAGACATCCCGGAGAACCGCCCCGGCGGTCTGAGGGAACACAAGCGCGGAGCTGTACTCCTTATCGGCCTTGTACATATCGTCATATGCTGTTATAACGATTGACTGCCCGTAAGTCTCCGGCGTTATGACGGTATACGTGCCTTTTTCGACTCTTTCCTTACCTTCTGAAAGGGCAAAGTCAAGATAAATCCGAATCTTCGCCCCAAGAAAGCCCACGTTTTTATACTTTTCGTCCTCGTTCAGAATCTCAAGGGAAAGCGTTTTTTGAACCGCCGTTCCGATGGGGAAAGAGGAGCTGCCCGGCCCGTCCGTTATGCTGTTGTTGTTCGCCGAAATTTCGGAAGCGTCAAGAACGATTTCCGAACCGTCCGGGAAAGTTATTTCCGCCCCGCACACGAAATTCCGGTTTTCGCTCATCTTCTCGCGAAATTCTTCGCTTACATTTATCATGACTGCTTCTCCAGCGGGACGATATCCACGGCGTTAAAGGAAAGCGAAGAAATCGTTTCCCCGTCCTCTTCAAGCGTCCCGATATTTAAACTCCCTTGTCCGGTATAGCATTTAACCGTCATCCACTTACCGAAAAACGGATTGAACACGAAAAGGGAATACTTCTTTGCCACAATGAGCTGAAGAATCTTCCGCGCCTCCTCGACGGGGATATCTGTCGCAGAATAGGCGAAAGACTCCGTCGTGAACATCTCCGTGAAATACCCCGTCCCGTCCTGCGCCCTCGCGCTGTCCGGTGTGTAGGTGACTTCATAGCTCCACGCCATATCCCGGTCAGGTTGCCATATCTCGGTATCGTTTATCTTGATAACATTCTGAGCCATTCTTTCACCCCTTACAGAACCTCAAAAGGATTGACGCCCATCTGACTTCTGACAAGCCGCGCCTCTTCGATAATCTCTTCAAACAGCGTTCTGCGGTTAATCTGAGCGACAAAACGGTAAACAGAACCGGCGTTTGACTTCCCGCCCAATTCTTCGCGGAAAATCTTTCGGAGAAGGTTTTCCGGCGTTTCAATGTTCGTTCCGCTCCGTTGATCTCCGAGAATCGCGGCAAAGGGAGCATTTGGTGGAATAACAGCGCCGGTTGCAAGGCGCGGGATTTGAGGAACGGTGAGTTCGTTTATCCAGTCAAACGGTTTTATTTTTAAAATGCTGATTCCCTTTAGCTTACGGAGAACGGCGTTAATGCCGTTGAACGGCTGTTCAATTACCCAGTTTATTCCGTCAATCAGGGTATTTAACAACCCGGCAAGCGCGTTTTTCAGGCCTTCCCAAGCCTCGCCCCAGTCTCCTTCAAAAATACCGGTTATAAAATCGAATACACCCGTCAGCACATTCTTGATATCCTCAATCAAGTTTTTTACCGTGCCTATAATGCTGTCGAAAGTGGGCTTGACAGATTCCCAGATAAAGTTCACAAGAGGCTCAAGAATCTTGTCCCATAACCATTTCAGAACGGCTATAATCTTGTTCCACGCGGGAAGCAGAACTCGTCTAACATACGCGACAACAGCGCGCCATGCCGAAAGAAATACCGATATCAGAAAATCCCCAAGAGGCACAAGAACGTTGTTCCAAAGCTGGTCGAGCACGTAGGAAATAATAGAGATAACCGGCTCTAAAGCATCCTTAAGAAATGCTCCAAGAGGCACAAGGACGTTTTCCCACAAGTCTTTTGCGACGTCTTTCAAATCAGAAATAACGGTTGCGCAAGCGTCAATCGCGGGGTTTATGAAATCTCGCCAAGTGCTGACAAACGCGCTCATCAGGAAATCCGTAAGAGGAGAAAGAGTATCCATCAAAGAATTAAATCCGGCGGTCAAGTCCGGCAACATTGTGCCCGTCAGATAGCCGATAGATTCCTTGATAGAATCGGTCGCGTTTGAAAGGCCTTCCATCGTCCCGGCGGCGGCCTGCGACATCTCGTCCTTGTGTTCGTTGAAAATCCCCGTGAACTGACTTACAATATTCAGAAGATTTGTTGAGACAAATTCCCCGATTCCGGTGAATAAGTCGGCAAATATCGAAAGCGTATTCGCGGTGACTTGCTGTGCCGTTTCGCTTCCGAAAACGGAAAACACCTCGGCAATACCTTGCGACAAGCTCCCTTGAAGCGTATAAAGGGAAGCGCCGACGTCAAACATCTTCGTGAGACGTTGGGAAATCTTCGGCCCGTCGGATTCCAAAAATTTGCTGATTCCTCCGGTCAGATTTTGGCCAATCGTCGCCCCAATGCTCGCAATCGAGCCGGCCACTTGTCCAAAATAGCGGGAAACAGATTCCGCAAAATTCGACGCGGAAGAGGATAATTCAGGGCTTGAAAACATTCCGGAAAGCTCTTGTGCGATTCCCTGAATATTGCTCTTTATGCTGTCAAATTTGGGGGAAATATCGCCGAGCCCGTCCTTGAATCCGGACGAAAAGACAGACGCAAGCTTTTTTGCCTGTTTTACGATTCCCTGTATCTTTTTCGCGATAGAATCGAAAATGGAAGAGCCTTTTTCCGCAGATGAAAAATCCACTTCCGGAACAATCGTTTGAATCGCCCCGGAACTTCCGGCAGAAGAGCTTGCGCCGCTTGCCGCCTCCGGTTCCGAATACTTGTTAATCTCATCAAGCCCGGAAAGATAGCCGTTTTGAGCCTTTTCCGCTTCTTCCACCGATTCCGTTATCTCGTTGAAAGAACCGGCTACTGCTCCGTTGCTTTCGACTGCCTGTTCTGCCGCGTCTGCTCCTGTCAGAACTTGCGTAAAATGTAGAAAAGCGTCGGCGGCCTGTTGCAAGTATCCAATAAGCTGATTCAGGCTAACAAGAAGAGGCTTCAACACGTTAATGAGGCCCTGCCCAAGCGTGGCCTTTAGGCTGTTGAACTGCTCCGAAAGGATACGCGTCTGATTCGCCCATCCGTCCGAAGTCCGCGCGAAATCCCCTTGCGCCCCGCTTGTGGCGTTCAGCAAATAGTTATACCGAAGAAGAGCTTGCTCCTGTTGCGTCATCGCGTTGTACGACTTCGTGATACCCTGAGAAAGCGCGAATTGCTCAAGGTTTGCCACGTTCAGGTTGATTCCAAGCTGTTTCAGAGGCTCTGTTTCCCCTGAAATCCCTGAACGGATTTTCGCGAAAGCCTCTTCTGCGTCAAGGTTATAAAAGGACGCCATATCACCGGCAAGCCCGGCAATACTCATACCCATATCTGCCGCTTGCCGTTCGCTGAATCCCATGGATTTCAGCATCGCACCCATGGTAGAAGAGAATTGTTTCGCGGAGGTCTCGGAAAGCCCGAATTGCTTTATCGCGTTTTTCGCAAAGTCGTTAATTTCTCCGTTCAGATCTCCAAACGTGACGTCGACCACGTTCTGAACTTCTGCAAGGTCTGAGCCAAGCGCAATTGACTCCTTGCCGAAAGAAACAAGCTTGTGGACTGCAAAGGCCCCGGCCATAAGTTTTGCTATTTTTTTAATAGCAGAAGAAAGGGAAGACAGTCCTCCGCCAGCGGCGGATTTTGCCTCGTTTCCAAGCTCTCTTGTGCTTTGAGAAGTGTTTTTTGTTTCCTTGCCGTACTCCTTCATTTTTTGAGTTATATCGGCATTTGGAGCCAGTGAAAGCCCTTCGACAGAGGAAGACTTGAGAGAATCGGCCATGCCCTTCACAGATTTCTCGGCCTTGTCCACCATATCCTTAATCCGCTGTTCGACTTTTTCGGCACCGCCTTCTACGCCGTCGGTGTTGATTTTTGTATTTATATATACCGCGCCGTCTTCGTTTGCCATTCTGTCCCCCTCCTTCCTGTCTTATTTTTTGCTCTTGAATCCGAACAGCTTTCGCAATTCTTCTTTTTCGTCGTTGCTCCGCTGTTCCTTCGGCTTCAAGTCAATAAGCGCTTTGTTCGCTCTATAAAATTCTTGCTCGTATTTTTCAAGCTTCTTTCGCTTCGACTTTTTTAGGCGAATCGAAAGAACTTCCGAAAAAAGGCTTTCGCCGATTCCATAATAAGCTGCAAGGAATCGCCACCAATGAAGAGGCGCCGGGTCTCGGATATCTCTCCCCAGCTGTGCGCTCATCGGGGCCGCCATAATCGGCGCGTCCTGCTCCCAGTCCATCAACCGGGCGTGCTGAGTCTTTTCCTCCGGCATTCCCATGTTGAAAAACGATACTGCGCCATTCATTAGTGCTTCCTTTTCGTCTGCGGGGGGCATTCTGTCTATATCGTAATCTTCATACAGTAACGAAAGGCAGATTTCCCATTTTTCGTCATCTTCGTATTCCGGACTGTCGAAAAATTTGAAAATGGTAAGAACATTTCGGAAATCCGTCCGAATCTTCCACTTTTTGCCCCCCGCTTCCACGGAATCGGGTAACTCCCAGACGTTCACGACTTATAGGGCGCAACCGCTTTTCTGATTTTCGCCTTTTTCCTTGCCACCCTCTGCTTCGTCACCTTCTCAATCAGGGCGCCGATTCCTTCGAGGACAACTTCCACATAGAAGTCGCCGCTTTCCGTAAGCGTCAGAGGGTTGCACTTCGCGAAAACGTCCGCAGAAACAGGAAATCCGAGAAGATAGTCTATCAGCTCTTTCATCTTGTCCGAAATGGCAAGAATCGCGTCGGAGTCCGGCTTGTCGGGAATCTTAATCGCTTCGAGCTCGTCCAGCGTGTGCTGGTATCGCGTTAAGATATCGATATCGTTAGGGTTGAACGTCAAATTCCCGATAACTTCGCCATCACTGTCAATAATCGGCGCGGTAATCTTACCGGTGCTTACTCTTAATTCAAGGACTTCCTGTTCCATGTTCTTTTCCCTCCGTTTTTGTGCGTCTGTTTTTTGCTTACTTGCTCAAGCCGGAAAGGCCCTCGGTCTTACCGACTGCGACAGAATTTCTCATGGAAAGCGCAACCGGCATCGCCCCGGCCTTATAGGTCGGAACTCCTTCTGCCAGCGTGACATATCCCTTTTCGGAAGCTCCATCTTCGGAAACGTTAAAGGGAATATTCACGCCTTCCGTGCCGCCGCCGTAGCTCTGAGGCTTTACGATGACTTCGCGGACAAAGGCCAGATGATTTTCTTTTCCCGAATCCTCGACAATAACTTCCAACATAAGCGTTTTACAGTCATCGCCCTTCTTGCGCTCCAGCGCGATATCCCGAAGCTTTTCATACAGCTCGTTGTCGGGGTCAGCATAGAACGGATCCGCGTCCATGCTCGGCTCATAGCCGTTGTCAATAGTCTTTGTCTGCCCCAGAATGTTCTTCATCGTGCTTGTGTCGGGATTAAGCTCTTCGGTCATCTCCTCGATATCGTCGCCAATAAGTACCCATTTAGCCTCGCCCGCCGCGCTTACCTTTTTTCCAAAATTCGCGTCGATATAGTGCGCGAGGGCTTCTCTGTTCAGTTTTGCCATTTCTCAGTGCTCCTTTTCCGCCCTTACGGGCTTGAATGTATTTGTATATTCAACCGTCGCCGGTAGAATCCAATCCTGCACGCCGTCCGGGTTTGGCTCCGTCCCGTAAGCGTTCATGCGTGTTATTCTCGTTATCTCGCGGCCCTGCGAAAGGGCGGGGAATCCCTGCCTCTGAACCGCCTTCCCGTTTATAACTGCAACTTCGCCGCATAACCATTTGCCGATGGCGTCAAGCGTCGCCTGAACGGCCAACTTTTGGCTCTCCTGCGTGCTTGCCGTTCGATACACCACCAAAAACGGGTATTGGCAGGTCTGAATTACCCGCCCTGTAATCGTCCGCTTCTCGGTCATCACAAGCGCCCCACTGTCGGACGAAAACGCGATGCCGGAATCCTTTCCCAATTCCTCGAAAAGGATATCCCGCCCGATTATCTCGGAGAAATCGGTCATCATGGAAAGCACCGCCCGGGTCAGCCCTTCGTAACCTTCGCCGTCAATCCCTATCGGCTTTGTCTGTTCCGGCATTATTCGTTCCCCCTCATCGCGTTTTGCGCCTGCTGAATCCAGCTTTTCAAATCGGCATTTTTCGCCGCGTCGAACCAATGGGCCGTCACATCCGGGTTTGCGTGCGTGCTGTACTGCAACTTCTTGCCACTCAAAACCTTTCTATGATTCGGTTTCGCCCACGCTGAGCCGGTCTCTTCGTCCACCATCGCGTTTCCCTCGTAGAGGAATCGCCCCATCGGAGGAGCCGCCGCGCAGACTCTCCCAGTCCCGGAAAGCGCGGCGCTCATCGCCCGCGTTACGTGTATAAACACACCGGACTGCAGGGGCATAAACTTTACCATACTTGTCATGACGGCGGAATCAAGCGCGAATTGCGCTCGATTACAATTCTTTTCGATTCTCCGGAAGCTGATTTCCGCATGGACGTTGCCGTCCTTTATGCTTAAATCTTTTAACTTTAAAATGTTCTCTGCCATAGTTAATACTTGTAATCGTACCCGGCGGCCTTTCATAATGAAAAAAGGATATACCAACATGGGTATATCCCTCAGAAAGGCACCCGGATTTGGACCGGGAAAATGCTCCGAATCGAGCCGTTTTACCAGACTTAAACTATGCCTTTCCAAGGTGATTATACCGCAATTTTGGTATATCCCAATAGTGACACCCGGAGTCGCACCGGGCCCTCCGCTTGTGCGGCGTCCTCCTTCGTAGACGATTATCACTAATGAGATTATACCATACTTACTCTTGAATTACAAGCCTATTTTTTTTCTTTTCCTATCCCAAAGTAGAAGAATCCTATCTATAATTTTTTGCTCTTTTGCATTTGGTTTTCGTGTACCGTATTCGTCATGTTCATATCCTATGTGGGTATGCGGCACCTCTAACTCTCCATGCTTCGGACCTGTTACATCTATTTGTCGCGTTCTTTCTCCCTCAACATCGTAGAAGGTTATGTACTTGATATTATTGTTTCCATCCAATGTAGCGTAAACTCTTCCTCGTGTCATGGTTTCCATAGGGGATTTTGTAGAATTCGTATCAAGATACTTTACAACTTTGATATTACCAAATTGGGCCAAAGTCTTATACTCGCTCCCATACGGCTTCCCGCTGTCGCTCATCCCACTGCTTGCGCCTCTACCACCCATTACAGACTGCCTCTTTGAATTTATCTTGAAACGCCTTTATCCGCAAAATATTTCCCGTACATTCTTCAGGAACGCTTCCGTAAAAGATAATGCTTTCCGGCTGTAACCGTCGTACCATTTCCGTATATCCGGCGAGAAACAGCTTACGTTTTGCCTTGCCGTTCATACAACCTACACTGGAAACCGCTACCGTACCGCCCACCGGCTCACCGTCAAAGCACCACTCGAAGCTATCCGGTGTACTCCACGATATTGTTGGTATCACATTCACATCGTATTCTTGCAGATACGCACCAACCCAATGTTTGCGGTAGTGGTTGTAAATCTGTATCGCTTTCGGAAAATCTGTGTACATGGAAAAGTCTGGTGTCATTACATAGCAAAACTGTGAGAGCATTTCTACGTATCGGTCAATATTTGTCCACAGCCTGTTGAATTGGTAGTCGTCAACGAAAAAATGCACGCCCTTGTTAGCCCGGTCTTTTACCCCTGACGCATAATTGAACCCGATGAACTCACAGTTTCCTCGAAAATGTGTCGGCAATAGCTGCGGTATGCCGTATTCGCCCACGCCGTCAAATATCCTGCGTTCCAATTTCTCATAGTTACGGAGATTTCTTGAATCGTTTATACTCTGTCACCGCCCCATCAGCTCGAAATGAGGAATCACAGTATACGGCCCGCCTACCGATGAAATCGCAAAAACATAATCGTTCACGCGGTTCATATACCCATAGAATCCCTCGTCGGTCTCATAGTCTGAATCGGATATAACTTTCTCTCCGTTCCATTCCCCGAACCAGAAGAAATCGAAAGCGTTACCAGCCTCGAAGGTTACGCACGACGGCAACAAATCGTTTACTTGCGCGTCCCATTCATCCGGCGGTAGCCATATTTTCCCTCCGATTACAAGCTTTTTCCCGGCAAGCCAAGGGATCTGTTTCACCTGAGGCTCGCCCGGTTTCAGCTCCTCGAGGGAATACCGGATATTCAAGACGGCGCTGTCTTGCGTCTGTGGCCCGTATTTGGCGATAATCGCCGCCTTGTCCATGTTCAGATGAACCCCGGAAAGCACGGTCGGGTACCACGTCCCGCCAAGTCGGCTTTCGTATCGGTTGAAAAGTGTTATCGTGTCGTTATACATGACTGCACCGAAAGGGATAACGTCCCATGTAAAGGAGATTTACCCCGTTAGCGTCCGCGATTCCTGAAAGGTACTCCCGCGCGATATCGTTATAGAGCGCGGCCTCTTCTTCTTTGCTCGCCGCCGCTTTGCCGAAAGCGCTTCCGGAAGACTCAGAAGAGGAGGAGCTAAAGGAAATACTTTCATTTCCGGCGGAAATGGAAGATATCACCTTCCCGTGAACCCCATTCTCTGACTCCACAAAGCCGCTTGCAAGCGCGTTTTCTTTCCCAGCCTGCTCAACTCTGTAGGCCGTGTCAATAAACGCGCAAACGCACCGTTTGACGGCCTCTGCGTCCTCCTCATCGACCGGGAAGGCGGCTTTCAGCTTTCGCACCCCGTCAATCCCGGTCGTCATTCGGTCAAGTCTGCGGCAAGCTCCCCAAGACAGACGGAGGAACTCTGCCTCGGGAATTGCCTCGTCGCCGGTTATTTTTTTATAAAAATCATAGTCGACGTATGCCATGCCGCACTCCTCAAGTTTTCTTTCTCGCCCTCTTTGTAGTCACCGTCAGGGGCTGCCCGGGGGCATTGATTTTTAGTGGGTCAGCCCGGATTATTCCCCCGGCGTAATGGACGCTACCACGATGCCGTCGGTCTTTTCCGCGAACAGCTCGATTCCGCTTACAACGGTGTCGGTCGCGGTCATATTGGAATAGTCCGCCTCCTCGTGAATACCGATATACCCGGTGTCGTCGGAGGTGAACGTAAACGCCTCGGACAGGTCTGCGCCGTTCACGGGGATATAATACATCACGATATTGTCCCGCGCCGTCGCGTAAATCTTGCCCTGCTCTACCGACGAATTGAAGAACACGTCGCCGAGTCCGAGGAAGTTTGAAATATAGCTCATGCCGAACGCGGTCTGAGTGGTGATGTTCGCCGCCGCAAGATAGTTCGCAACATCGAGCGGATTCATGAAGAACACCGTGCCGACTTCATCATCTTCAAACAGAATTTGAAGCTTGCCCCACGCCTGCGCGAGCGCGTCCTGAAACGTCTTGCCGGTCGCCAGTGTGCTTCCTTTCGCGAGAAAGTCAAAAAAGTCCTTGCGGATCCCCTTCTGAATATCGCGCAGCATTTCCTCAGTCGTCATATCGACTGCCTGATCGTACCCTCGGTCGATGATAGCCTCGGCGGGGGTCGCCTTGCGCCACTTCTTGAGCGTTATCTCCTTGTAGTCCTGCGCTGTGACGGTATACTTTGACAGAGGGATGGTGTCTCCCTCGTCAACCTTGCCGCCGCCCTCGTCGAGCGTACCTGTTGCCTTGTACGATTTAAGAATCGTTCCCGCCTGTTTCGGGATCTGTCTCGTTACGCCCAGCGCCTCCATGAGCTTCTTCACGGAATAGCCGAACATATTCACAAATTCGACTTCGCGCACACGCGCAAGGTCTGCTTTTTTAATAAGCTTTTCATCTGCTGGCATTTTCTTTTTCTCCTTTACTGTTCAAAAAGTTCCATATGTTGAGCAATAGCCGCCCGCCGCTCGCTCCGGTCTTTAATTGCCATGATTTGTTCTTTCGTCATTCTCACTTTCCCGTTGCTTCCGGTAGTGGCTGGCTGTGTGAATCGGGCTTTACTCTGTTCAAGGGCCTCCTGCTTTTGGTCGACGAAAGCGGAAGAATCGTTCTTTTTTATCTGTTCCAGTAAGTCAGATAAACCAAGGATTTTTCCGTCTTTCAGCTTCAGCTCTGCCGCCTTAATCTGCGCCATCACATCACGCTTTGCCGCCTCGCTCGAAAACTTTACGCTTTCCAGCTCTGTTTTCAGCGCGTCGGAAAAATCGCGCTCGTAAATCTGCGCCTGAGCGCTTTTTTCCGCGTTTGCGGCCTTCGTTTTCCAATCGTCCAGCTCTTTTTTCATGGTGTCAAGGTCGACCCCATCGAACCCTTTTAGGGTCGTTTCGGCGGTGTTGGCCTTTTCCTTCCAAGTGTCCCTCTCGACTTCAAGCTTCCCGATTTTCTTTTCGTGTTCGGCCTTCGTCAGATAATTTTCCGATACTTTTTTCAGAAAATCGTCTTTTTTATCGTCTCCAACGGTAAGCCCGAACTCCTTGCAAATTTCGACAATGTTCTCCATAATATCCTCCTGAACGTGATTTATAAACCGGGTCGTCACCGGTACGGATTAAGCCCGATGAACCCCGGGCAAGGTTGGTATCCGCCGCAGGTGCCGCCCCTGCGTTCGCGCTGGCTCGGATATAGGGCGGGGAAGAGTCCCTCCCGGTTTTTAAGAAATCGCGGATTTCATTTTTGAAATATGGGCGCGGTTTGCCCCATTCCTCCGTAATAATAGGGGTACTGATAATTCATCGCTTTTTCCTCCGAACATTTGTACTTTTATTTTACAAAAGAAAAAGGGCCTTTAAAAGACCCAAAAAGTAGCGGAAAAGTAGCGGAAAAGTAGCGGAAAAGTAGCGGAAAAGTAGCGGAAAAGTAGCAGAAAAGTATCAAGAAAGTATCAAAAAAGGGCGGCCAGTCACCCGGTCGCCCTTCGTCAATCTTCTTTTTTCCTTTGCTTTTTCAAAGGCTCCATCGATTCAAGCTTTTCAATGAGGAGCCGAGCGGCCCATTCCGGGGGCGCTCGTTTCTCGTTCTCCCAGCTCCATACCGTCATCGCAGGGATACCAAAAACCTTATTGAAGCCCCTCTGCGAAATATGAAGCCTTTTTCTCTCTGCTTTCAATTTCTCCGAAAATTCACTCATTCTTTGCCCTCCTTCTTTTCTTCCGGTTTCCAGCTTTCGCTGTAGACAAGATAAGAATCGTCCACCATGTTCTCAAGGGAGAACTCGCGCCACGCGTCTTCTGCGCTCTGCCCGTCCTCGCACGGGATAGAATAGCCGGAGATGATGAACTCCCGCGTTTCCTGCTCTTTCTCGGTCAGGCTCTGGTAAGCTCGTTCCGCCGCCGCTCTTGCTTCTTCAAGGCTGAATCCGACGTAATCCTCGAACCAGTCGCGCCCTTCTGCTCCGCTTTCCGTGATATAAATGATTTTTTTCATTTTTCTTTACCTCTCTTTTTGTTTTTCATTGTAATTCAATTATATCACAAATTTTGTACGTTGTCAAGCGCTTTTTAAAAAAATTTCAAAAAAATTTTTGCCCGGCTTTTTGGGCCGGGCTATTCGTTCAGAACCTCTGATTTATCCACTTTTTGATATCGACCGTTTGACCGATGAAGTCCATCTTTGCCCTCACTTTTGCGCTCACTCTTTTTACGCCTGTCATCTCCATGTGCAGAATTTCGCAACAGCTCTCCAGCGTCTGCCCCTCGGCTCTTGCCTCGAAAAGCATTGACTCCTCCGGTGTGAAATTGCACATCTCACGGTAAAGCTCAAGTTCCGGCAAAGTGCAAGCGGATATCCTCATTTGCTCCTCCTATGTTCTTTCCCAGTAGTACTCCGGTATTTCCTCCCCGCTGTCCCACGTGTCCCAATAGAGACCGTCAGAAACGCAGACCACGTGCCCCGGAATCGCAAGAACAAATGTTCCCTCCGGATTATCCCGGCAGAAATCCTCGACCGTGTAAACATCTCGGCCCCCGTCGTCTACCACTTGCCGCCGGAATCCGTTTCTCCGGAGATAGGCTCCCCACACATGGTTGGCCGACGGCATATCGCAAAGCTCAAAGCCGACAGCGGAAAGCTCGGCATAGACCGTCTCCCAGTCCTTCCCTAAAGCTTTAGACAAGGCCCGGACGGTACAATCGCCGACGCGCTTCCCTCGAATGGGATTCGGATTATATTCGCGCCATCTGCTCATAACGTTTATCACCCGATTATCTCGATCTTGTTCTCGTTCTTCCCGTCCTTTTTACCTGTGCATAAAGTCATAATCTTTCCCGGATTCCCCGAAAAATGCAAATTGTCTTCGGACGTTGTTACGATCTTCACACCATACCCGGAAACGGTGATTTGAGAAATATTCTTCAGTGGGAAGACGTAGCCTTTTACAATGATACGGTCGAATGAGGAAAACTTTATTTTCATACTGCCTCCTTGGTATCAATCAAGCCAGCCTTGCAAGGCTCGCTCTGTTTCTCTCGGAATAATTATGGACAGGACTTCTCCATATTCTTTCATAATCTCCTCTTTATTTTTCTCATACTCCTCTTTTGAAAGAGATAAAATAACTTTTCTTGCTTGATCCGATGACATTTCTTCTGTAAACCATTTCCATTTAGACATCTAAATTTCCTCCTTCCAATTTCCACTCAAAAGCTCTTGCTATCCGATATGCTTTTTCACGAATAACCATATAGTTCCGCTGCTCTTCTGTCCATAATGCAAAGTTAGGATCAGCCTGCATATCTTTTAGAATCTCTCTTTCGATCAATGCAGTGATATTATCAAATTCTTCTTTGCTCGGTCTCCATCCGTATCCCACTCTTGCGACAAAAACATCATTGTTTCGTGTAATGTTTCCGATTCTTTCAACGTTTTCGTTGAGCAATAGAGAGAAATCCTTTGTTGACAGCGGCGTCTCGTTCGTGTGGCTATGAAATATCGCCGTCCCAGGCGTTATTTTTGACGTATCAAACGCGACTTTATCCGCAAGCCCACTTGTGAACGGATCCCCGGCTTTGCCGTCTTTAATGAAAACGCCGTATTCATGCCCGCTCTTTTCCGAGAGTTCGTGAATCTTTGTGACAGCGTCTCTTTCTGCTTTCGACAACGACAACTCCTCAAAATCATCGAAATTTCCGCGCACGCTTTCCGGTATGGCCGACGGCCTGTCGTCCTGCTTAAGCAAGGTTTTAACTCCGGATTTGGTCTTTCCGCTGTTATACTTCCTCGCCGCCCCGCTCGCCGCCGCCGCTTGTTGTCTGTCCCACTTCGCAACCTGTAACCGGTCTTGTAGTTTCTTAAGGTTATTTTCCTCGCAGAAATCGTTGTATTCTTTATTCTGCTTTTGAAGTAGCGCGGCCTTGCGTTGATATTCCTTCTCTAACTCTGATTTTACCACAGAATCCCCCTCGCTGTCAAGAGCTGTTTTTCGCCCCATGACGTCGCGCTTCGTGTTCCGGATTCTGCGTTCCAGCGCCCTCTGCCTCTGCTGTAGCTCGTATTCCTTTTGGTTCTCCTCACTGTCGAAATCCCTGAACGGATTGTTTACACCGTCACCGGGGCCGAAGCTGTGCCGACAGTTCCACCCGCACAAGCCTTCGCCGGTTCCATACCCCGTAACCGACAGGGGAGGGAAGCGTTTATCTTTTCCGTTTCGGCTGTAAAACTTCCCCTGCCACCAGAAGTGATTCCCGGGATTTTCTCCGCCGTCCCCCGGACGCGCTCCTAAATGGGAAGATACCAGAACGATATCCCAGTCCATTTCCTCCATCCGCGCTTCCGATATCTCCGCCGAAGTCTGCCCGGCTCCCGTTCTCACGGCTCGCAAGGTTGCGGTTTCTATCGTGTCCCGGTGATAGATCATCCCGTTTTCGTCGGTATAATTGACGTATACCCCGCCGCTTGCAATATCGTTTACGGCCTCTTTGACGGCCTGAGTATAGCCAACTGCCCCCGACATCGTCAAGTGATAAGCTTTGTCGCAAGACGAAATAAAGAGCCTTTGAGCGGCGTTCGCGGTCGTCCGGGTAAAGTTATACCATTCCCCCATAGTCGCCTCATATCCGCGTTGAATGAGTCGCGTGAAATAGGGAGCCTGTAATGCCGGAGAGGGGGAAAGCCCGGCGGCAAGGTATATCTTGTCATCGTAAGCAAGAGACTGAATCCCGACGTCCTGCATTGCCTCCGCGACTTCCCGCTCCTGTAGTTTTGTTCTCCGTGCGATTTCCTTTTGAATATCCTCCAAAAGAAAACCGGCGTCCCGCAAAACCTCCAACTGCCATTTGTCAAGAGGAGTCAATATGTAATCGGCGCCGCGCCCGATTCGCTCCATTATCCGTTTAATTATCCTGTTGATGATATCGGAGTGAAGCTCTTCCGCTATCTGTTCCGCCCCTTCGGATATCCTCAAAAGGTACTCCGGTTTTAGCATTTCTCCCCCTCTTCTTCTCCTTCTTATGCCGTCATGTATACAAGAGTCACAGCGTGGTTGTGCAAATTCTCAAGCCTGCTTTCGCTCCCCTTGTCCGGCTGTCTGAGAATGATTCCGCCCTCTGCGCTAACACCAAGGGAGAAGTTGCCGCCGAGGTATTGCGTCACGTCGCTTTCCGGTTTCGGGATTACGTTCCCGGTAGTCTCCGCAGAATAGAGCGTCATGTGTTCATCGCTCTCGCCAGATGTTGCGATTTCCTCCATCGCTCCCGCGTCGGCAGAGGCGACGCCGTCAATGACTGTAAGCGTCAAGACGGCAAGCTTTATTTGTTTGAAAACAACTCCGGAAGCGCTCACCTTTACGCGGACATTCCACTGCTTACCGTCGAACGGGTCAGCGGTAAAGCCACCGTATTCAAGGCCTCCAGGCGTATAGCTAACCGGCGTGGCGGTTATAGAAGTACCACCAGACGGGGAAGAAGAGGAGCTTGTCGCCTCCTTTACTTTCTTTGCGATTTCCGAGAGGAAGACCTCCTCCCGCGTGATAGGCTCCAGCGTTTCGGAACCGTTAATAATTGCGCTATAGTAATTTTCTTTTCTCGTGATAGGCTCTAATTTATCGGCCATTTTCTTTCTCCCTTTCCTTGTTCTTTCTCATTATTCTTCCTCACCGCCGCCCGGGATAATCTGCGGCGCGGTTACCTGTGCCTGGTTTTCCAGCTCCTTCGCGTCCGCCTCCGTGAAGCCCTCGAACTTCTGCAAGAAGTAAGAGAACGGAACCTTACCGGCGATAACATAACTATACCAACGGGAGCGGTCTTCGTCGAAGTTGTAAAGCAAGTCGCCCCAATTGTAGACGATTCCCTCTTTCAGCTGTTCCCAGTCCTCAGCCGGTAGGTCGGTGTAAAGGTCGGCCATGACGTTCAGACTGTAGAAAAGCCCGTTCAGCGCGTGCTTCAGCTGGTCGCGGATATTCTTTATCGTCCGCACCGTTTCTTGGTCGTTCGCCTCCACCTGCGTGGCGGTCATCATGCCTGTTTTTTCATCGAGAACGAACATCCCCTGAGAAAATCCGCACTTCGTGGAAATCAGTGCCAGTATGGAGTTAATATCTGCGATTCTGTCGCCGGTAAGAAGTGTTGCGACGTGTTCCTTCACTTCTTCGGAATCAAGCCCTCCGCCCATTTGCAAGCCCTTCACGAAGCGCGGAAGCTTCTGCCGGTGCTGGTCTGCATACATCACCGCCGACTCCGGGACAAAGGTTATATGCTTGCTATCGGCGACTTCTGATTTCTTTCGGCTCCACGCGACGTCCAGCGCCTCCAGCTCTTTAATCGCGTTATGCCAAATAGGCACACCCAGCGGGGAATAACGGTCAAGACGATTCGGAGCCGGGTTTTTGAAATAAGAGAACAGCGGCCTTTCGACGTTATCAAGCGATAAATCCGGCAGAATTTCCGCCCACTCTCGAACCTCCGTCAAGGCGCACGGCTCGCCGATAGACGCGCCGGGAGTGCCGCTCTTCTTCTTGAAACAGTGGTTTGTGATTCTATATTTCCGGCCCTCTCCTTCTCCCTCGAAGCGATGCCATTCAAGCCGGGTATAGGTTGTTTCGCCCTTCGTTAGCTGAGTTTGAAAAACACACCCCAGAATGTTCCCGTTACTATCGATTTCGGTTGGCGCGAATCCGCCCGGCTCCACGTAATCCACATTCGCCCCGTTCGGCTTGAACATCAGGCCGCAGTTACCCAGCGCCTCCGATACCTTATCATTTATTACTTGCAGAATATAATCGGCTTGTTTCTGCAAATACTGCCCTCGCGGTGTGTTCGGCATATTTATCCCGATATCCAGAGTAACAAGCCCCGCCGTCACGTCGTCGATGAATCCCGCGAAATTTATACTTTCGATATCGTCTTCCGGGTCAATCCAATACGGCCTCCCGGAAGTGATATTCGTAAAGCGGTCAACCCACTTCTCCATTTCTCCGGAATAGAGCAGATCCGTGTTGAACTGCTCCTCGATATCTCGTCTAAACAACCTATTCCACACCGCCTTTATAAAGTTTATCAGTCCCATGTGCTATCACTCCGCTTTTCCTGCCCATTGTTCTGCCATAGCCTTTGCTATTCCGGGAAATGTTTTCGCCCGGTTCTTCTGCCTTTCCTTACCGCCTTTGTTGAACCAATTCCCTGCTATTTTTGTACTTTGCCTGTTTTCCTCCGGCACTATGTCTGTCGGCTCTAATTCCGGCAGCCCTTTCAACCATAAGCACGTTTTTTTCTTGTATGGGTGTCCAAATTGCCAAGGCTGAATACATTGTGTGTATGGCGGTAATCCGTATATTTTACTTGGGATAGGATTTTCAACTGCAATCTTCGGGCAATCGGCGTTATATAATTTCATAAAAAATTCTTTTGCCTTTAATCCCTTTTGCAGTCTTTCCTCGTTTAATACGCCTTTCGGAAACAAAAATCTTGCGCCCGCATTGGAAAGATATGTACAAGGCGGGTGCGCTATAATCATATCCCATTTCATTTTCAAAAGCTGTGTCACGTCCTGCTGCAAGTGCCATTCCGGGTGTCCTCCCGAACAAGGCTCTATATCACACGAATAGGCTTCATGCCCTAACCTTCGCAGCTCTTTTGTAACCGCTTGACTTTCTTCGCAAGCCACTAATATTCTCATCGCCTACCTCCCTATATAACCCACTTATTCAACTGCCGCGCCACCGTATAGATCAGGTAACGGTCAGCGTCCATGTGGTGGTCGTTCTGCTTTATTACCGCGTCTTCCTCGCTTTTGTCGTCCCATGAATAGCTCTGAAATTCCTTTATGGTCTCAACACAGCTTTCATGAACGGAATAAAGCCCATAATTCAAGTATTTTGTAAGCTCCTGAATCCCGTTCAGGACGTCATTATTGGCCGCTCTTGCAATATATCGCCCATGCTTTTTTATCGTCTCAATAAACCCCGCCGCCGACGGATCTATAATAATTCCTTCGATAGGGATATTCCCTATTGCATCACACATTATCTTATAATATTCTTCGTTATCGAGTCGCCCGCTCTTCCGCCCGTCGTGGTGGATTTCCCGGATTTTCCGCACCTTCCCGCCGGATATCTCATAAACGCCACCAGCGAAAGGATTTACCGTACCATAGTCGAGCGATACGAAATACCGTGCTCCCGCTCTCTTCTCAACCGGGCCGGTAAACACATGTTTTTCCCGGCTAAACATCGGATAAACAAGCCCTTCCGCAAGCGCCCACTCGCCCAAGATATAGCGCTGGTAATAGACGCTTCCCTCATACTCGCGGCACATATCCCGCACAATATCCGGGTCAAGAAAAGGATTATCGAAAATCGTGTATTTCTGTACGTAGATATCAAGCTCTTTGTTGTCGATAAACTTTTTCAGCCAGTGATTCGGCCCTTGCGGGTTTAATGAGCCATCAAAGCAAGAGTAGGGCTTGTCAAGTCGGCTTTTCAGAATCTCAAAGACCTCTTTGCTCCAGTCTGCGACTTCATCGCCGTAACAATATTTTATCGACGAACCACGCAATTTTGAAACCTGACTAACCTTTTCCGCTCCGAGGCAATACACCTTTTCCCCGAACAAATAGCAGATATTCTGACTGTTTATCTCACCGACAAGAGCCGTCCCCCAGATATCCCGCATAGGCTCAAGAACATTCCGCTCTATTGTGGATTTCGTAACTCCAAGAATAACGGCGAGCCCCGGCTTCCCGATTCGTGCGCGGATACGTTTCGGAATAACACACAGAGTGTCAATATATGTTTTCCCGCTCCGAGTCGCTCCTGACTTGATGCACCATCTCTTGTTGGCGTTATCAAGGTATTCCCTCTGCATTTTGCTAATCGGCATTATACGACACCGCCAATTTCTTTCAGTACTTCGTCAAGCTTTGCAAGCGTGTTTTCTCCTGCGGGTGTCGATTTCGTGAATTTGTCAACAACAATTCCGAGGGCTGTCGCAATCTGCTGTAAGGTGGCGTTTTCCAGTTTTTCCGGGTCGGCCAGAGCCTCAAGGTATTTGTCGATGATATCTTGAGCCCGCTCCTTTCGCTTTTCCATGTATTCCAGCATATCAAGCGTATTTTCGGCCCTTTTTTGTCGGCATTTCTCGGCGGATTGCTCGTCTTCCAGCACCCATTTTTTCACCGTATTCCTCGCAACGCCATATTTCCGCGCCACAGCGCTATAATTTTCGCATTCGACAAAATCAGCAACAAGCCGTTTCTTCTGCTCATCCGTCAATCTGTCGGCCATTTCACCATCCCTTGCTTCTTATGTTGATTCCGACAACTCTTTCACAATCTCAATTTCTCTTTTAAAATCTCCTTTTCCCTCCTCCCACCCGCTCGGTTTCACAATCCCAAGCAATCTTATTTTATCACACTTTTTTTGACGCGTGCCCAATATATTGGGCATTCCAAAAATTTTTTTCAAGGGTAATAGAAATCTTCCGGCGATACTCTCAAAGCCTCCGCTATGCGAATAATAGCGCCATATGTTGGCTCACACTTTCCGCGCTCGTAAAGGCTTATCATGTTCTTTGAAAGACCGCTTAATTCGCTCAATACGCGCCTGCTGATTCCCTTTTTCTCCCGTATCTGCTTTAGCTTTTTCGGAAAAGGGCTTCCCTCGGTACTCATGACTTCACCCCTTCACGGTCATTTCTTGCGGTTATGAAACAGTGAATATACCAAAAGCGCCAAAAACTCGGAAAGAACGGTCGCCAATACTCCGACGAAAAAAGGATTTATATACACTTCTATCCCTCCTTTTTCTCCGGCTTTTCCGGCTTTTTGAACGAAACGCGGCCCTCATCCAACGCCTCCTGAATCAGCGCGTTCGCGATGGGGCATATCCTGTAGTCGTAACTGTAGCAGAAGTTTTTTTCATGACGATACGCGTCTGCGTAATTTTCAAACCTGAGAACCGTTTCCTCTCCTCCTGCTAACCCGTCGCACGTAACGCCGAACCATCGGGAGTTGGCAAAAGATTTGTGATGAAAGGGGCAAATCGCATAGCTCTGAATGTTTTTTCCCATGTTCCTACACCTCCCTGATTCTAATTCCGAAAATCCAAAGCATAAGCTTGCGCTTGATCACGTAATCCCTCGTTCTGATTCCTTTTGCGTCTTCGACAACCGTCTGCCCCGTCTCTGCATCTTTGTACACAAAATCGGCAATATAGGCGCATTCTCGCTCGATTACTTTTCTTTTCGCGTCCTTCTGCTCCGGGATAAGGTTATATTTCACCTGCCGCTGAAGCTCCTTTATTACCCCGGCTTTTTCAAGAAGTCGTAGCTCTTGCCATCTCCGGGCCTCTCGCTTACTGTCGAAAACCTCCCCGGAAATCCGCGTCCTTTTGTTTCGGTATTTGTTCATCCGTCTCCACTCCATTCTTTCGCGGCCTTTTCCATCACGGCATAACTTCTCCGCAATGCGCGGTCGAAGAAATCTTCCGCGTCAAAGCTCTTTTCTCCCTCCGGTGGCGTTTTCGCAGATAGGGCATTCTTCTTTGAAACCTTCTCGCATCTGTCGAAAACGATCCCCTTGTACCCGTTTGCCATTGAATCGTCAATAACCTCGATAACGGAATCTTCGCCATATTCACGCGAAAACTTTTCAACACGGGAAATCAGAGCCTTCACCCCTGCGGGCTTGTACGCGCCTTTTCCCTTGTAAGAAAGCCATTCGGATACTTTCCCTTTCATCCGGTCAGATAGGCCGGAAGAGTCAAGCTCCGCCTGAATTCCGGATTTTCCGGGCACTTTCTCGCCCTTTTCCCCCGTGAGGGGGGGACAATAGGGGGGGAGAGAGTTATATATTTGTTCTTGTTCTTTATTTATGCCATTTTCGCTATCGGTTTTTAGCGTTCGGCAGCGTTCGCTATCGTTCGCCATTTTCGCTATGCCCGAATCTTCGCCTTTTTTCCATCTCGCGGAGGCTCCATTTGCTCCCGCTCTTGCGTTCTTTTCGCACTTGTCTTGATATGCGGCCTTTGCTCTTCTGATATCCTCAGATATGAAGTCGTACGCTATGCTTTCCCGTCCCGCAAGCTCCTGCTCCTCTCCGGTCTCGCTGAACACTGTCAGCGCCCGTACAAGGCGCCCTAACTCTTGATCTGAGAGCTTCGCCGTCTTGTTCATATAATCGTGATACCATATGAACCCTTTGCCGCCTTCGTTTGAAGACATAAGTACCTCCAGAATTATTTATTTTTCTTTAAAAGGGTAATTCCTCATCTTCCTTTACTTCTTCAAGGCTTTCCGCCTTTGCCGTTCCTTCGACCGGCTCCGTTCTGACTTTACCGCCTCCGATTTCGTCCTTCGAATCCACGAAATAGATCTCCTCGGCGCTTATTTCCAGCTCCGTCCGGTTGTTTCCGTTCTTGTCCTTGAATTGATTTGTCCGGATAGATCCCGAAATACAGATATTACTGCCCTTTTTGAAATGCGTTGAAACAAGCTCCGCCTGCTTTCTCCATGCCTTAACGGTCAAGAAATCCGTTTCCGCTTGCTTTCCATCCTCCTTTCTCGGCCTGTTTACTGCCACGCGGAAAGCGCAAACCGGGATCCCGCTCGTCGTCTGTCTCAACTCCGGGTCAGCTGTAAGCCGCCCGCCGATAATCGCTTTGTTAAAATTAAAGTATGCCATTTGTTTGTGTCCCCTTAACCTTCCAATTTTCCGCATAATTTTCCCAAAGTCCGGCAAGCATTAGATAGTCCACGAAATCCTCAATGTGTTTGGAGAAATCTGGCGTGTCGTACCTTCGGTAAGTCTCCGTGTAAAGGTCTTGGCCGTCTGACACAAGATAAATAAACGTGTCCGCCTCCGGGACAAGCTCGAAGTATGCCGAATGCTGACAAGCTCCAAAATACTTTCCGGGAAGATATGCCGCACTAAATGACTTGTTCAAAAACTTAACGTCGTAGATCGTCCCGGCCTTTATCGCGTCGGGGATCCCGACGAGCTCGAAATCCATCCCGAAAACCGTCAGCCGCTTTCTCAGCTTTACTTGAAAAACCGCGCCTTTCAGAACCTCCGCAACCTTCTTTATACCCGGCTCCCACATCGCGTGGGGAGTCCTCGTCTCCCCGTTCGCCTCCTTGTAGACTTCTGCCTCGAATTGCAAGCCGTTTTTCTGCTCGATAGAGGGCGTTTCCTCAAGTCTTAATATCTTTCTTACAAGGTCGTTTTCCGCCTCTTCTGCGACCGTTTCCGGGGCCGATAGCATATAGAGCCATGAGCTTATCAGCGACTGCGTGATCTCGTACACGTTTTTATCCGTTCCCATTCTCCGCGCCCTCCTTTTCGGTCTCCGGGATAACATAGGCCCCGGCCTGCTTGTCCCATCGGAATCCTAGCTTTTTCGCCTTTGCTGAAAGCAAGGCGCTCGATTCTTTCTTTGAAGTAAGGGAATGATTCATAGCCTGTAGAATGTTCACGGCCTCCGTCGCCTGTTCCGCCGTTTCGATTTTGGAAACGATTTCCCGTGCCTTCTCCATAACCTCGAAATACTTTTTGCTCTGCTCCTCGAAAATTCCTTTTTCCTCTTCAATTTTCGATCGCGCTTTATCGAAAAGCCGGGTGAGGAAATCGTTTGAATCTCCGACTTTCAGGCTCGGAACGGGGATCTGTCCATCGACTCCGAAACAACCTTTGGCGAAATACTCCTGTGTCGGCGAAAATCCGATGACTCTTGAGCCGCCTATCATCTGCACATATCCGCCGAAGTCGCACGGTTGCCACACAAGATTCCGTGCCGCTCCTTCGCACAAGAGCCGTTGCTGTGGCATTCCGTCCTTGTCCTTCTGCTCTTCGGAGTGGAAGACGTAAATCAAGTTCTTTTTCATCACGTCCCGGACAACGTGGGAGAACCTCTGGAACTCCTGCTTGACTGCGCCGAACCCTTTCAACGAAAGCGCCCCGTTTTTCTGGCGGTTTACCGCCGGGTTGCTCCTCATCGCCCAATCTTGCAGGTACCCGACAAACGCGCCGCCCGTATCAATAATTACTGACTTGCACCCCTTGAACTCCGTTTCTTCAAGGTCTTTTAAAAGCTCCTCGTAAGTGTCCACGACCGCCGTCGGCTTCCAATAACGCGCTTCCACGCGGGAGACTCCGCCGTCGAAGTCAATCAGAATAGGGTCTGGGGCCGAAAGGGCCAGCGTCGTTTTACCGACACCGGGTGCCCCGTAGATAATCATTGTAAAGGTTTTTCCCTCAAAGCTCAGTTCGTTAGGTTGTTTAATCATTTTCTTTTACCTCTTTCAAATAGGTTATAACGGAATATTCAATCCATGCCTGAACCGTCTCGAATCCATCGAGGCGGATTTTTTCAACAAATTTTTCGTACACGTTATCCGGGAGTCGCCCGGAGACTCTGCACCGCCTCGAATGCCTCCCACCTCGCTCATACTGAATAACCGGGATCAGCTCCGGGACAAACTCGGCGATTAAGGAGTCATAGATTTCCGGGAGAAGCGTCACCCCGTAGTTTCTGCTGTTCTCGCACTTGCAGAGGAGCGGGGTATCAAATAGCGGGTATCTCTTTCGGACAAAATCCGCAAACTCTTCCTGTTTTCTCCCGGATAACATCCGAAGAGCCCGCACCGGTTCCCTTGTCTTTTTAAGAGCTTCCGCCCATTCGTCCACGACTTTCGGGGCCTTCTTTTCGTTGCCACAGTCGCATTTTTCTCCGGGGTCAAGATGAGCTCCGCAATATTCGCAAATCCTGAACGGCCTTTCCCTCTCCGTCATCGTCTGAATGTTCGCATTCATCGTTTCCCCATCCTCTCAATCGCAGAAGCTTGTCCTGCAAAACGGACAGCTTGTGATCAGCTCTTCGCCCGCTTTCTTTTCGGAGATCCCACCTTCGCCGAAGATTTGCCGGTGACAGTGGTAACATTCCCCGAAAAGCGGAACGAAGAAAGGAAGATTTTTTTCAGAACAATACTTCTTCTGCGCGTCCATCGCTCGTTTTTGTTGCCCGTAAATCATGCCTTTTTACCTCTTTTCAAAAAAATTTCTTCGAGACTTGATTTTCGAAAAAACGTGTGGTATAATGAAATCAGCCGGAAACTCTTGTGCCTGCAAGAGCCTTTCATTTCCGACCGGGCCGGGCGTTACCTCTCCCGGCCCTTTCCTTTTCTTCCCGGTCGCACTCTTCTTTGAAAGCCCGAAGAATCGCGGCAATTGAAATCATGTGAACGGGAAGGAAAAGCACGGCCCAGTAGCCGAAGACGAAAGCTTCCGTTATCGGCCATACCGATTGGAAAAGAGCCGCAAATCCATATAAGTACTTCATTCTCTCCACCTCCTTTCTCAATCCACGAATGTTTTCTTTTCGGAATCATAAATCCCGAAGTACTCAAAATCAACCTCGACGGAATAACGGGCGGCGTATGAAGATTCGCCAAACAGCGGCGGGAAGATCTCCCGAATGCACGTTATGCGCCCGGTTTCTCCTAAAGCCCTAACGGCTTTTTTTATTTCCTCAAACGAGATGAACTTGTTTTTTTCTGATGTTTTTCTTCTTCCTCTCCGCTTCATCATTGTTTCAAAATTCCGTTGCCCCAAAACCGCACTATATATAGGATTCCCGTTTGCGTCCTCTTTTTCCGTGAATCCCCTTTTAAGCTCGCTATAGATGGTCACATGGGCCTTTCCAAGAGCCTCGGCGATTAAGGATACGTCCTCGCCGTTTTCGTAGCGCTTTTGGATTTCTTTTCTCTGCTCAAAAGTTAAATAACTGTATACTCTTTTTCCCTTCATGTTCTTTTCTCCTCTCTCAATTCATGCATACCGAAACCGGGCAAACATCGACGAAATCGCGGTCTTTAAAGCATCTTATGGTCGTTGTAATACTCGTAAAAATTCCCGTGAAAATTCCGGCAAAGATTATATAAATCCCTTCGTTTGTCTTAACTACGTCTTTAACCGTCATTTTTCCGTTTCCAATGTTAAATACCTCTCCTGCGTCCGGTATTCTCTTTTCGCGGCATATTAACGCGCATATTTCATTAACCGAATTTGCCGCCTCATTAATGCCCGACGTGTAGGTTAAAAAATCCTTTACTTCTTCCATCTTTCTTTACCTCTTTTTTTAAATTGATTTTCAGGGCTTTTCGCCCGAAATTCCTTTTTCGTGCTCCCGTTTGATTTCAAATAGCTTTTTGAAATTCTCGCATTCGCCCTCCGCTATAAGCTCGCCGTTTTTCGATCCGTTCGGATTCTGTAGAATCATATCGGCGAAATTGGCGTAAATGCTCCCGTCGGGATTCCTGTAAATCTTGTAAGCTCTCATGCGTTCTACCTCTCTTTTTTTCCTTGCACTTCATTATACAATAAAATCCTTCCCCTAAAAAAATCAAAATGTGGGTTGCAAAAAGGTTGAAAACGTGTTATAATAGGATAAGTTATTCTGTTCAGAGGGAAAGGGTGAGAAAGGACGTGGAAAGAAGGCATTCTCAGCCGGGGGAGAGAGGACTGCAAAGCTACGCGGCGGTGCTGGAGGCGGAGGGACTGCTCCGAGAGGGAAGCGAGGAGAATCCCGCGGTGAAGAGCCTCACGTTCGACACAAGAGACGTAGGGGAGAAGGCCCTCTTTTTCTGTAAAGGAGCCCATTTCAAAGAGGAATACCTCAAAGAAGCGGAAGAAAAGGGAGCCGTGGGCTACGTGGCGGAGGAAAGACACGGGAGTCGACTGCCGTGCCTGCTCGTTTCCGACGTCCGGAAGGCCATGAGCGTCCTCGCGCCCTTTCATTACGGGTATCCGCAAGAGGAACTCGCCGTCGTGGGAATCACGGGAACCAAAGGAAAAAGCACCGTGGCCTATTATCTGAAGGCCATTCTCGATAAAGCCTATCCGAAGGAGTGCGCGATTCTTTCGTCGGTGGACAATTACGACGGAGTCATAAGAGAGGAATCGCACCTCACGACGCCGGAGGCCCTGACGCTCTTCCGGCATCTGGCAAACGCTGCGGATGAAGGAATCCCGGCGCTCGTCATGGAGGTGTCGAGCCAAGCGCTCAAATACGGAAGAGTGGAAGGACTGATCTTCGACGCGGCCTGCTTCCATAACATCGGATCCGACCATATCAGCCCCATCGAGCACCCCGATTTCGAGGACTATTTTTCCTCAAAGCTGAAAATTCTCGACGCCTGCCGCGTCGCCTGCATCAATACCGACGCCGAGCTTGCCGAGAAAGTCCTTGAAAGGGCGAAAAGGAATCGGTGCCGAATCGTAAGGTACGGAAAAGGGAAGGGGAACGAGGTCACCGTTTCGGGAGGAGAAAAGAGGGAAGGAAGAATCTTCTTCCGGGTCAGAACTCCGCGATACGAAAGGGAGATGAGTCTGGCCATGCCGGGACTCTTCAACGTCTCAAACGCGGCGGCGGCCATAGCGCTGGCCGAGGTGCTGGAAGTCCCGGAGGAGGCGGTCGCCGAGGGACTGAGGGAAGCGAGGGTCAAGGGAAGAATGGAGGTTTTCCCCGCGGAGGACGGAAGAACCGTCGCCATCGTCGATTACGCGCATAACCGAATGAGCTTCGAGGCCCTGCACCGGTCGGTGAGGGAGGAGTACCCCGGGAAAAAGCTGATTTTCGTCTTCGGAAGCGCGGGAGGAAAGGCCTATAGCCGAAGAAGGGATCTCGGGGACGCGGCGGGTGAGCTGGCCGACTTCACGGTGATTACCGAGGAGGATTCCGGAGAGGAGCCCTTTGAGAAAATCGCGAGGGACCTCGGGGAGAGAATCGCCGCGAAGGGCGGAAAATATACCGTCATCGAGGACCGGGGAGAGGCCATCCGGAAGGCGATTTTCGGAGGGGAAGAGGACAAGGTCGTCCTCGTCCTCGGAAAAGGAAGGGAAACGAGACAGAAGAGGGGAACGGAGTATGTCCCCGTGCCCTCCGACGTCGATTACGTCAAAGAGGCCATCGAGGAGTACAGCCGAAGAAAGGCGCACGTCTGAAAAGGAACGGGTGGAAGAGGACAGACGCAAAAGGAACGCGCCGAGCACCCCCGGGAGGCCCCTCGAAAAGAAACAAGTCAGGAGAAGAAAAAATGTGCGGATTTGCCGGATTTTACGGTGGAGAATGGGAAAGCAGAAAGGAAATCTGCGAGAGAATGGGGGAGAAAATCGCCCATAGAGGCCCCGACGAGGCAAGGAGCTATGACGACGGGAAGCTGAGCGTCAGCTTCCGGAGGCTCTCGATCATCGACCTCGACAGAGGCTCCCAGCCGATGACCTCCGAGGACGGAAGGTACGTCCTCGTCTTCAACGGGGAAATCTATAATTTCCGGGAGCTGAGAGAGGAGCTGGAGGAGCCGGGACGCCCCTTTGCCACCGATTCCGACACGGAGGTGCTCCTCCGGTGCTGTCAGAAATACGGGGAGCAGACCCCGAAGCACCTCAGAGGAATGTTCGCCTTCGTCTTTTACGACAGGGAAAAGAAGAGCCTCTTCGGGGCGAGGGATTTCTTCGGAATCAAGCCGCTTTTCTACGCGATGTGGGAGGGAACTCTCCTCTTCGGATCGGAAATCAAGAGCTTCCTGCCCCATCCGGCCTTCAAAAAGGAGATTCATAAGGAGGCGCTCAAGCTCTATCTTGAATTTCAGTATTCGCCCCTGCCGGAGACCATCTTCAAGGGCGTCTACCGGCTCCTCCCGGGGCATTTCTTCACCTACGACGAAAAAAACGGATTTCGGACGGAGGCCTACTTCGAGCCGAAGCTTGAGAAGAAAAAAAAATCGTTTCACAAAGCAGTGAGCGGAATCGAAAAAGCCGTCCTCTCCTCTGTGGAATATCACCAGATTTCCGACGTTGAGGTCGGCTCCTTCCTCTCAGGAGGCGTCGATTCCTCCTTCGTCGCCTCCACCGTTCGACCGATGAAAACCTATTCGGTCGGCTTCGCGGTCGAAAAATTCGACGAAACGGGGCAGGCGGCACGGCTGTCGGAGCTGCTCAAAATGCCAAACCGCGCCAAAATGATTTCGCCGGAGGAGTTCTTCGACGCGCTGCCCGACGTGCAGTATTATTCCGACGAGCCGCACGCCAATCTCTCCGCCGTTCCGCTCTATTACCTCGCGGGACTGGCCGCCGAGGATCTGAAGGTCGTGCTGTCGGGAGAGGGAGCCGACGAGCTCTTCGGGGGCTATGATTGGTACATCCAGAGCGAGGCCGCAAGAAGAATGAAAAAGCTCCCGAAGGCGGTGAAGCATACGCTGGCCAAAACCCTCGGACGCCTGCCCGTCCGCCATCTGGCGAGCTTCTTTAAGGCTCTCGACGAGAATGTGGAGGATACCTATATCGGACAGGCCTTCATTATGGACGATAAGGAGGCCAACCGCCTCCTCGCGCCGGAATGGAGATGCGATATTTCCTATAAGGACGTCACGGCCCCCTTCTATGAAAAGGTGAAGGGAAAGGACGACCTGACGAAAAAGCTCTACCTCGATATGAAGCTCTGGCTCCCGGGGGATATCCTCCTCAAGGCCGACCGGATGACGATGGCCCATTCGCTGGAGCTGAGGGTGCCCTACCTCGACACCGAGGTGTGGGAGCAGGCGAGAACCCTCCCACCGGCCTTCAAGGCAAAGGGAAGGAAAACCAAACGCGCCTTCCGGGCCGCCGCGGGAAGACACGTCCCGAAGGAGTGGAAGAAGAGAAAGAAGGCGGGCTTCATGGTGCCCTTCCGGGTGTGGCTGAGGGAGGAGCGCTTCGCGAGCCGCGTGAGGGAGGCCTTCGAGTCGGAGGCCGCCGGAATTTTCTTCGACCGGGAAGCCCTGCTCGACCTGCTGGAGCGCCACGTCGCGGGAAAAGGGAACCACGCGAGAAAAATCTATACGGTCTATTCCTTCCTGCTGTGGTATGACCGGTATTTCGTCAGCACGAAGGAGGCCGGCCATGAAGACAAAAAGTAAAAGGGAAGAGGGAGCCCCGCAAAAAAAGGAAAAATTCCTGCCGATTCTGCTGGGAAGCGACGAAAACGTCTACGGAAACGTCCGACTCTTCCGGGAGGCCTTCCCCGTCACGCCGCTCGTCCTCTGCGGAGCGCTGCTTGTCGGAGTCCGGAAGAGTAGGCTCTGCGAGGTAAGAGTCGTGCCGGGACTCGATCGGGAGGAGGTCTTTGTCCCCACCCTCCGCGCCGTGCTGGAGGAGAAGGGAAAGGAGGCCGAGAAAATCGTCGTCGTCCCCTGCTCAGATTATTACGCAGAGCTGCTTTCAAGGCATTACGGGGAATTTGAGGGAAGAATTTCAAACGCTACGCTCCCGCCCGAGCAAATCGAGGAGCTGAACCGGAAGGATCGGTTCTATGAAATCTGTAAAAAATACCGGCTGGATTTCCCGAAGACACGCGTCCTCACAAGGGAGGAAGGAGCGGGGAGCCTCTCCCCCGCCGAGGAGGGATTTTCCTATCCCGTCGTCCTGAAGCCGGAGAACAGCAACGCCACGGAATATCTGCACTGCCATTTTCCCGGGAAAAAGAAGGTCTTCTTCCTCCACGACGAGGAGCAGTATAAAAAAACGGTGGAGGCCGTCTATGCGGCGGGATATACGGGAAAGCTCATCTTGCAGGAGTTTATCCCGGGAGGGGACGACGCGATGAGGGTTGTCAATACCTATTCCGGGAACGACGGAAGGGTAAGACTGCTCTGCCTCGGGCAGGCCGTCCTTGAGGAGTATTCCCCCGCGACGCTCGGAAATTACGCCGCCGTCATCACAAGGGGAGACGACGACCTGTATGAGAAAATCGAGGGCTTCCTCAACGCGATTCATTACGTGGGATTTGCCAATTTCGATCTCAAATATGACCGGAGAACCGGAAAAACCCTCGTCTTTGAAATCAATAACCGCCCGGGAAGAAGCAGCTTCTTCACAAGGGCCGCGGGATGCAACCTGATGAAAACGATGGTGGAGGACGCCGTCGAGGGGAAGCCCTGCCCGACGCCGATAAGAACCGCGAAAACCGCCCTCTGGACGGAGGTGCCGCGCGGGGTGCTGATGAAGTATACCGAAAACGAAGAGCTGAAAAGGGAGATAAAGGCGCTCTGGAAAAAGGGAACCCTCTACAGAACCCTCTTCTGCCGGGAGGACAAGGGCCTGCGCCGACGCGCCGCCGTGTTGCGCTACTATTATTCCTTCTATAAAAACTATCGAAAATATTATTTCAAAAAGTAGAGTCGCCGTTTTTTCATCGCCCGAAACCGAAGAGGCCCCCGTCGGGGCCAAACGAACCGGGGAGCCCAAGGAACCAAAGGAGAAATCGCATGGAACTGATTGCCGAAGGAAAGCTCATGACGGTGAAGGAGGGGGAAGCCGTCCCCTGCCGGAGCGAAATTCTCGAAAAATACTTGAGGACGGTCAGGGAAAGCGCCGAGAGGAACGAGTGGAAATATTCCGGAGAGGGAGCGAAATTCACGGGGAGCTATCGGGGAGACGCCGACGGGGAGAGCGCCGTGAAGGCGGTCAATTACCGATTCCGGGGAATCGCGAGGGAGGGAAGCGGAGACCTGCTCTATACGCTCTCGATCGACAACACCTCGGGGCTCTATCAGAGGCCGGAGGAGGGAGGAGACGAGGGGATTCTTCTCAGCGAACGCTTCGGAAGCTATCGGGAGATCGCGGAATGCGAGGGAAACGTGCTGGTGACGGTGGAGCAGATGGGAGAATGCCACGTCGGAGTGATTGAAAAGGGAAGCAGGAGCTGCCGGATCCTCACCGAAGGGGAAAGCCGGGAGTCCTCTCCCGCATGGTCGAAAAGCCGACCGGGGCAATTCTATTACAGCAGCGCGGGACTGGAAAGCCTCGGAGTGCCGGAGGAAGAAAGAAAAAGACCGAACGAGGACTTCCGGATGATGGGGCAGATGTATCTGCCGACGGTGGAGGAGGCCCCGACAAGGAGAAAGGGCCCGGCGGGAATCTACCGGATGAGCCTTAACGATTTCACGATCGAAGAGTTGCTCTACGATGAAAAATACGACTACCTCTGCCCCGTCGAGGACGGAGAGGGCGCACTGTGGTTCATCCGGCGCCCTTATCAGGCCGGGAAGGAGAGCGGGGGAAGGAGCTTTTTCACACTGCTGAAGGATATCGTCCTCTTTCCCTTCCGGATGATACGGGCCCTCGTCGGATTTTTTAACGTCTTTTCGATGAAATATTCCGGGAAAACGATACGGAGCGGGGACGTCAAGGCGAAAAACGTGTCGGAGAGGGAGCGGTTCGTGATGGGGAATCTCATCAATGCCGAGGAAGAAATGAAGAAGAACCGCGAAAAGGGAGACGCCTTCCCGGGGTATGTGCCGGGGAGCTACGAGCTCTGCCGAAGAAAGAACGGAGAGACCGAGAAAATCGCGGGGGGAGTCGGAGCCTTCGCCCTCGCCCCCGACGGAGTCTATCTGTCCAACGGAGCGTATCTTTTAAAAATGAAGGAAAAGGGAAAGGTCGAAAAGGTCTGCCGACTCGAAGGGATCACCGCCATCGTGCCGTAAGGGAAGTCGGAGGACAAAGGAAGGCCGCGAAAGGCCTTGAAGGTTTGAAGAAAGCGGAGACGCGCCGGACGGTGAGGCGGGGAAGGCTTTTGCCGCATGGACGCATAGGAGCCAACGGCAAGGAGGAGCGATGAATACACAGCATTTCAAATATGCGCTGGAGGTGGAGCGGACGGGCTCCATCACGCAGGCGGCGGAAAACCTGTTTATGGGACAGCCGAACCTGAGCAAATCGATAAGAGAGCTGGAGGAGACGCTCGGAATCGTCATATTCAAAAGGACGTCGAGGGGCGTGGTGCCGACGGCGAAGGGAAAGACCTTTTTGCGGTACGCGAAGGGAATTTTGTCGCAGATCGAGGAGATGCAGGCCGTCTGCAAGACCGACGTGCCGGATATGCAGACCTTCAACGTCTGCGTGCCGAGGGGAAGCTACGTCTCCTGGGCGGCGACGCAGTTTGTCGCCTCCCTCGATAACGGGAAGCCGATGGACGTCAACCTCGGGGAGACGACCTCCATCGACGGGGTCAATATGGTGTCGGACGGAATTTTCAGCATCGGAATCATCCGATACCAAACGGCGTATGAGAGCTATTTTCAGGACTTTTTCCGGGAGAAGAATCTGCTGTTTGAAACGGTGTGGGAGTTTGAAAATCAGGCGCTGATGTCGATGAATCACCCGCTGGCCGCGCAGGAGAGATTGGCGCTGGCCGATTTTGCGCCCTACGTGGAAATCACGCACGGGGACTGCAACGTGCCGTATATCAACGTGGCGCAGAGCGAAAACGTGTCGCTGAATCTGTCGGGGAAAAAGGTCATCAACCTCTATCAGGGAACGAATCAGTATTCGCTGCTCAAAACGGTGCCGGGATCCTTCATGTGGGTCTCCCCGACGCCGGAGGAGATTCTGAAAGGCTACGGACTGGTGCAGAGGAAGTGCGACGCACCGGCGCACCGGTTCAAGGACGTGCTGATTTATCGGGACGGGTCGAGGCTCTCCTATCTGGACAGAAGATTTCTCGATAAGCTCTATGAAATCAAGAACGAAATCGCCTTCTCCGGGGAGGAGTGAGGAGACCGCAGGGCCGTTCGCAGAAGCACAGACGCGCCAATCGCCGACTGACCGCCGACAGTTGACCATCGACCGCCGACAGTTGACCATCAACCGCCGACAGCCGACATACGGACGCGCCGAAAGGCCGGTAGTCGAAGCCCGGAGGAAGAAGAAAGTCCCGAACACCTTCCCAAGAGCGAAAGAGGAGAAATCCCAAAACGAAAAGGCCGCCCCGCCGGGCGGTTTTTGCTTTTCACCCCCGCCCCGGAACGTCGGCGCCTATTCCCGCCCGCCGCAGGTTTCCCTTTTCACACGCATAGCGCAGAAAAACACCCGCACGCCAAAAAACGAAACACCCGCTGCCGCAGCAGAACATCGGCCTCCGCGCACGCCTTCGTCGGCCCCCCCCCGGTTGCGCGGGGGAGAGAGGCCAAAGGAAAAGCCGCTAAAAAAGCAACGCGAAAGCCCGAACCCCGGCCCCCAACGCACGACCCCGCGCTTCTGCGCCTTGCATCGGCTCCCGACCAAAGCAAACAGAAAAAAAACACCCCGTCCCTCCTCAAAAGCCCGCAAGTCCTCGCGGCGCAGTCCTTCCCGGACGAAGTCCGGGAATCCCCGGGGGGCCCAACGCACCGTCGCAGGTTCCAGCCCCACCGCAGAAACTAAATCCGAGCGCCGAAGCCCTTCTCCGACCGTGCAAGTGTGCAAGCACACGCTTCACAGCCCGGCAGTTTGCTGAAATCCTCTCGCCGGAATTTGTGAATTCTGCGAAGGAAAGGCCGCTCCAATATTCTCAAAGATATAATAGTCATTCCAAACAGGAATGTTAAAACGGGAACTTTCGACCGAAAAAAGCGGAGAAAAATCCTATTTTGAGAAAATACCCCTCAATTTCAAAAGTGTTTTTGTTAAATTGATGGAATCGACACATATAAATTTGAAATTCCTCGAATCGATAAAAATATATCGATATTCTTTATTTATATTTCCCTTTTTCGCTTTCCTTTGCTATAATATTAACGTCGGATTCCTTGATTTTATCCGGAGGGCCGGGGAAAGAATTCCCCCGACGACGACCCGGAGAACGGGAGCCGTTTCACCGCGCAAAGCGGGAAAGGAAGCTGAAACATGGGAAGAAAAGTTGCTATTATCGGAGCAGGAAGCGTCGGGGCGACCGTCGCCTATACGCTTGCCGTCAGCGGAAACGCCGCGGAAGTGGTGCTGATCGACATCAATGAGAAAAAGGCCTTCGGAGAGGCGATGGATATCCGGCAGGGCGCACCCTATACCGCGCCGATCAATATCTATTCCGGCGACTATTACGACGCCGTAGGCGCCGACCTTGTGATTCTCACCTCCGGAATCGCGCGTCGCCCCGGGCAGTCCCGTCTCGACCTTGCGCAGACCAACGTCGATATCGCCAAGAGCATCATCCCGAAAATCACGAAGGCGGCCCCCAACGCCGTCTATATCATCGTCAGTAACCCCGTCGATATCCTGACCTACGTCTTCTGCCGCCGCTCCGGACTGCCGGAAAAGCGCATCATCGGAACCGGAACGATCCTCGATACCGCGCGTTTCCGCTCCCGCCTCGCCGAGAATTTCTCCATCAATATGCAGAACGTCCACGGATGCGTCTACGGGGAGCATGGGGATTCCTCCTTCATCCCGTGGTCGATCGCCACCATTTCGGGAACCCACGTCGACGATTACGCCCGCTCCCGGGGACTGGAGGTCGACGGATGCGGCTTTAATCACGAGGAAATCGAGGAGTACGTGCGGAAGTCCGGATCCACCATCATCGACGCGAAGGGAGCGACCTATTACGCGATCTCCCTGTCGGTCAACCATATCTGCGGATGCATTTTCCGGGGAATCGATACCGCGCTGCCCGTCTCGACCATGATGAACGGGGAATTCGGAATCAGCGACGTCTGCCTCAGCATTCACGCCTTTGTCGGAGCGGGGGGCGTCAACGGAAAGCTCATCAACCCGCTGACCGAGGAGGAGGTCGGAAAGCTGCGCAACAGCGCCGATCGCCTGAAGGAAGTCATTTCCAGCCTCCGCATCTGAAAGAGGCCGCAGGTTAGACCCGCAGGGAAGAGAGGCGCCGGTGACGGAGCCTGCCTGAGACGGGAACCCTGAAAATTTGTAAAAACGCGGCCAAGTCGGGAATCCCGAAGCTTTGTAAAAACGCGCCAAGCCGGGAATCCCGAAAAACCGCAAAAAGGCGGTCGAGCCGATCCCTTTGAGAGGCTGTCTGGCCGCCATTTTCCCGAAAGGAAGAGCGCCGGAGGAAGAACCGCCGGACAAAAAGACATGAATTACCGTATCGAACACGACTCAATGGGAGAGGTCAAGGTCCCCACCGACAAATACTGGGGGGCACAGACCCAGAGAAGCTCCGAGAATTTCAAAATCGGAGTCGGACAGGAGACGATGCCGAGGGAGATCATCCACGCCTTCGGACTCCTGAAAAAGGCGGCGGCCATGGCCAACGCCCTCCTCAAGCCCGAAAAAATGACCGCGGAAAAGAAGGAAGCCGTCACGGCGGCCTGCGACGAGGTCATCGCCGGCGAGCTGAACGGCCATTTTCCGCTGGTCGTCTGGCAGACGGGGAGCGGAACGCAGTCGAATATGAACGCAAACGAGGTCATCGCCAACCGGGGGAACGAGCTGGCGGGAAAGAAGCTCCTCCACCCCAACGACGACGTCAATATGAGCCAATCGTCGAACGATACCTTCCCGACGGCCATGCATATCGCGGCGGTGCTGATTTTGGAAGACCGCGTGATCCCCGCCGTCGACGCCCTTGTCGAGACCTTCCGGAGACTGGAGGAGGAGAACCGAGACGCCGTCAAATGCGGAAGAACTCACCTCCAGGACGCCACTCCCATCACCTTCGCGCAGGAGATCAGCGGATGGAGGAGCAGTCTGGAGCGCGACCGCGCCCTGATCGCCCTGTCGCTCCCGCCGCTGAAGGAGCTGGCGCTCGGGGGAACGGCGGTCGGAACCGGACTGAACGCCCCCGCCGGATTTGATCAAAAGGTCGCCGAGGCCCTGTCGGAGCTGACCGGGAAGGCCTTCGTCACGGCGCCGAACAAATTCCACGCCCTCACCTCCAAGGACGAGCTGGTCTTCGCGCACGGAGCGCTCAAAGCCCTCGCCGCCGACCTGATGAAGATTGCAAACGACGTCCGGTGGCTGGCCTCCGGCCCCCGCGACGGCCTCGGGGAGATTTTTATCCCGGAGAACGAGCCGGGCTCCTCCATCATGCCCGGAAAGGTCAATCCCACCCAGTGCGAGGCCGTTACGATGGTGGCGGTGCAGGTCATGGGGAACGACGTCGCGGTCGGAATGGCCGCCTCGCAGGGCAATTTTGAGCTCAACGTCTTCATGCCGGTCTGCATTTACAATTTCCTCCAGTCGGCGCGGCTCCTTGCCGAGGTCATGGTTTCCTTCAATAAGAATTGCGCGGTGGGAATCGTGGCCAATCGCGAAAAAATGGCCTATAATCTGCACCATTCCCTCATGCTCGTGACGGCGCTCAATCCCTACATCGGCTACGAAAACGCCGCAAAGACGGCGAAAAAGGCCTACGCGGAGAATATTTCGCTGAAGGAAGCCTGCGTGGCGCTCGGATTTTTGACGCCGGAGCGCTTCGACGAGGTCTTCCACCCCGAAAACATGGTGTAAATCGCGCCGGACAGGCCGAGGCAACACTTCCGACGGCACGGCCCGCCCCTCTGCTTGCTGTGCTTTGAATTAGATGAACCGTGGATGCCTCCGGGCTCAGCCCGGCCCGGCATGGCACAGTCTGTCCCTCTGTTTGCCTTATTTTGGATTAGATTTATCTTGTTTGCCTCCGGGCGCTGCCCGGCATGGCACAGTGTATCCCTCTGTTTGCTTTGCTTTGAATTAGATGAACCGTGGATGCCTCCGGGCTCAGCCCGGCCCGGCATGGCACAGTCTGTCCCTCTGTTTGC
>CANQQT010000017.1 GCA_947626065.1 uncultured Clostridia bacterium
CGGTTTTCCCGTGACGTAGGTAAAACCGGGTTCTACACCGGTGATTGCCCCACTTGCAGAAACCGTAGCAAGGGAGGGAATCCTGCTTTCCCATGTGAAGGTTTGGGAGATTGTACTGGGAGAATAATAGACGGGCTTCAGGTAAAGACGCCCCAAATCCTTTGTCTCGCCGGGGGCAAGGTAAACTGTCGGATTTGTGACGATCTTCTTCGCGGAGGTATCGTACAGATACACTCCGGTCGGAACGGACGTGAACATCTCCACCTTCCGAAGATCCCACCGGGACGCCGTGTTGCCGGTCGTCGGCCCCACGACGGCGGAGGCTCCGGAAGCCTTGCTTTGGCCCTGTGCCTGAAGGTAATACGACTCGTCGTTGTTGTTCTTCAGCTCATAATAGGCCCCGACGTCATCGATTGTCCATCGGGCGCTGAGAAGAACCTCCGAATCGGTCGGATTTACTGCGTAAACGTCTACGTTGTTCCCCGTGCGGTCAAGCGCCATGTTGGGGTTGTAATAATGGCGAATGACGTATTTCCCGCCCTTGATATATTGAATGCGCCACATCTGACGAATCATGTCGGTTTCCGTGGAGGTATACCGGCTCTCCTGCGTAACCTTCGTCAGGTTGTCATGGCACCCGTTGGTCGTCAGGTAGCAGTAAGAGTTCCCGTTCATGATATAGTAAATACCGTCAAGGATGCGAACGCACAGCTCCTTCGAGACGGTGGCAATCTCTCCTGTAGAGGGAACGGTGCAGGAAGCGGTAATCACCGTCGTCCCCGCGCGAATGCCTCTCACCGTACCCGAAGAATCCACCGCCGCGACTCCCGGGACGGAGGACGTCCATGTGACCGGAATCCCCGACGGAGAAGTGATCGCCGTCCACTGGATAGAGCCGTCGGCATATACGTTTTCATTTCCGGTGATCTGAATCGTCGGAAGCTCATTTTCAATATATGCGCCGTTTTCAACAATGCGCCACCGCTGGTATGCGCTTCCCGTATAGGTCGATACGAAAACGTTTCCGGGCGAGGTGGTGGAGGTGCCCGAAGAGCTTCCGTTGGCGGAAGACGGATAGGCGGAGAGCGCCGTTGACATTTTTGTCCGAGGAATCAGCCGGAATTCGCTGTTTCCGCAACCGACGATAAACCAATGCTGAGCAAGGGAATCGTTGTTGGAATAAATCTGAACGTTGCTTCCGCTCTCGACGTAGCCGTCAATCTTGTAGATATCAAGAACACGGTTGGTTCCGTTTGAGCTGCACATGGCGCGCAGAACGTACCCGCCGGTTGAGGAGACGTATTCCAGCTTGAATTTCTGGCCGGAGGAGAGGGAAGAAATCGACGTACTGTACTGATAAACGTTGACGTCGTTGGCGTCGGTGCTGTTGTGAACCGTCAGGAAGGAACCGCTCCCGACGTTCTGGAAGGAATAGATTCCTCCCGAGAAGAGCGTGTCGGGAAGCGAATATCCGTACCGAACCGTGATCACGGGGCGCTTGGAGGCGGTGGAAATCTCGGTAGCAAGGAAGACGTTGTAGTCCGGATTGACGTTCGACTCATCCTCATACCGGATCATGTACCCGTAATTGGTTCCGCCCTGTTTCAGCTTCCACTCCATATCCGCCGTGATATCAAAGGTCATGGTGGAAAGGGAGGAATTGTAAGGGACGGTGGAAAGCAAGCTACCCCCGGACGGTGCGTTTGCAAAGGTGATAGTCGCGGGATCCCAAGACGAGCCGGCGCGATACATCCGGGCCGTCTTTCCTGTGGTCGTTCCGGACATGAACCGGAAGGTAGCCTCCGCGCTTTCAATCGGCATACTCGGGTCGATCTCGGGAAGATTGTTGATTTTAACATAGGTTCGGAGAACCTTTCCCGATTTCACCCCGAAGTAAAGATTTTTCTCTTCCGAATGGTTGGCGGTGTTGCCTTCCTGAACGTAAGTGTCGGTAATGTTGGAACAGTATTCTCTTGTCGTTATCGAAGGATCCAGGAGAAGAGGATACACCCGATCGGGAGAAGAAAGCCATTCCTCCTCCGGCGTATAGGTAACGATCCAAACGTCGCCTTCCTGCTTTACCGTAACCTCGATATCGTTGAGAACCTCGTAAGCGGCGTCGGACATATAAGGAACGCCCACACGGTACTGGAGGGTTCCCGTCTCGTCGACGAAGCTCACGCTTCCGTCGCTCTGAGGAAGAGCGGACAGGCCGGGAGCGTTCACAAGCATCGAAAAGCTTCTTACGTCTGTCGGGGAAAGAATGTATACGTCCTCTTCTACCTTGTTTTGGAAAACGGAATATTCAACCGCAATCTCAGGGGAGGAGGAGAAGGGGCGGGAATATCTTAAAGCGCCGGAAATACCCGGTACGGCAAGCGCCGATGCGTCGGTTTCTTTGGCGTTTAAGATTTCGGCGGCCTGAGTGGAGGTTTCCTCCAAAATCTTGCTTATCCCTCCCGCTTTTCCGACTGCAAGAGACCATGAGAAGGAGCGGCCATCCTTGAGGAGGGAGACCGTGTTCCGCGTCAGGGCCTTTTCCGCAAAGGACACCTGAAAGTCGGAATTGCTGTTCTTGATTTTCCCGTCCGATAGGCTCAGAGTATTGTCAACCTCCTGCCACCGGCCGTCTTCGTCAAGATAATGCACGGCTTCCGGATAGGTTACGGCCAAAAAGCTTCCGTCTTTAAGCAAATAATGCTTTTCAAACTCGCCGCGTCCCGAAATCTCTTCGGCGGCAATTTCGCTGTTGTCGGAAAGATAGGAGGGCACGGGGCCCAGCTCTTCCTCGCCGGAGAGAAGAGGCGCTCCCGTCTGAGGGTCCGGGCCGTTCGCCGAAACGTAAAACGGGAAGGCCGCGACCGAGAGAAGGACGGCAAGGAACAGACTGAGAAGGGAAAGTCTTCTTTTCTTTGAAATTTTCATTGCTGTGCTTCCTTTCTTTGACGTTATGGCCCATTCAATGGGCCTTGCGCTTTTTTCCTTTTGTGCGTGCCGTCCGGGGATCCGAATCAGCACGCAAGCGGAACAAATTTAGGAAAAAAGGGCCAAAAAGGAAGGAAAACAGCGGGAAAGACGCCGGCCACCGCATAACGCCTCCTTTCTCACGGTGGAAAAAAGTTTTTATCTATAAATTATTGTATCACATGGGAAATCATTTGTCAATAGTATCAAACGTAAAATTTAAATATTTTACAGAAAGAGGGAAAAATTGGACGATTTTTTCCGGGGCCGATCCACCGGTCGGGGATTTGTCCCAAAAGCGCTTTTCTCAAAGCAGAAACCGGTCGGGGCCCTTTTAAGGAGCTCCGACCGGACGTTTTTATCGGGTTGTTGCCTACGAGATTACTCAGGCAATTCAAAAGTCATATCTTTCCAAAGATCGCCCCGAAAGCTCCATTTGATTGTCACAGAACGACCGTCTTGGATGATTTCGTACTTGCCATCCGCGAACGGACAGTACCCATCGTCACCGCCGGTTAAATCGCCCAAATAGATCGGTTTGTCATCATCCTTTTGATAATACACATCTTCGCCACTTCCCATCAACCAGCCCCATTCCTTGATGATCAGCTTCTCGGACTCATCCTGTAAAGGGATATAAAGATCCTCCAAATATTCCCGCTCAAAAAAATCTCCTTCGGAATCGCATCCGCGAAAGGCGGGAATGACCAAGAAACAGCACAGCAACAAAGCGATGACGGGGTTCACAATGATGTTATTCATTTTGTATCCTTTCCCAGAGAAAATCTGTAAACGCTTTCTTTCTTCATTGTCGTTTGCTGTTCGATAAGTTTTTCACGTTTTTCGTTTGCGCGTACCGTCCGGGAATCCGAATCCGCACGAAAGCAAGACAAATTCAGAAAAAGGGCAAATGAGGAAAAGCCGAGGAAAGACGCGGCCACCGCGTAACCCTCCGTTCTGCTGTTGACGTTTGATTTTATTATAGCGGGTACATTATCGCCATTCAAGCACAATTTATTGACTTGCGATGAATTTTCTTTGAATTTTAAGTGCCGAATCGACCGTCGCCGCGCTTTTTTGCCCTTTTCCCGCTTCGAGAACGATGGCGCCACACCTTTTAACAAAGCCTTGTTATTTTCCAAGCGTTTTTATTCTCTTACGTCCTTGTCCAAAATTTCGCGTGGCCTTGACCCCGTCGCCGTCATCCTTTGCGCTCTTCAAAAAAGGAGCGTTTACGCGTGGTTTTTGCGCGTAAACGCTTTTTTATGCTTTTTTGCGTTTTTTACGCTTTTTTACGCGTGTAAACGCTTTTTTACGCCTTATTCAGCACGGATTTATACTTTGAAATCGGCAAGGAGGTTTCCGTTTCGTTTTTCTCAAACACACGGACGACACGGGTTTGCACATCCCCGTCGGGGGAAGGAACGACGACCTCGTCGCCGACCTTTATGTCGGGGAGATTGCAGAGGTAATCGTAACGCTTGCCGCCTTCCGAAAACATTACCGAGGCAAAGCGATACGTTTTCCCGGCGCTTGGGGAGGGGATTTTTAAAGCGAAATCCGCGCAGAGATGCATGACGCGTTCCCCGTAAAAATAATAATCGGAATCGGTGGCTTCGTCAAAGACGATCACCGCCTCGTCGCCGTCAAAGAGCTTCCCGCCTATCGCGAAGCGCTCAATTTTCGCTGTTTTTACGGTAATACGATCCATATAACCGCAGAAATGCGCCTCCGGAATCGTGACAAAGAAGCGCGAAGGATAAAATTCTCCCTTCAAGGGCAGAATGCGGAAGCACAGACTATACTGCCCGTTTTTCAGCCGTTTTATCTTCGCTTCCACTCTTCTATTCAGATCCAGTGCGCTTGAAATCAGAGGCAATGCGGACCATCCATAGACCGTATGACGCGGTTTTCTATAGCTTGTCTGCGGTAAAACCTCTTCAATCGCTTTCGCGATTCCGTCGGCGACCGCCGAATCTCCGTACCGGTCGCAATCGCGCATACGCTGTTTTATCGCAAACTCCGCCTGTAGGTAATACCAGTAGGCGTCGTCCGCATCGCCTCCGTCGAGGCGCAAATGGCCCATGCGGAGAGCGATGTCCGCGAACTTGCCGTCTGTCCGGCCCTCCTGAATAAAGCGGAGATTTTCATAATACAGCTCCCTGGCGAGCCCCGCGGCAATCCGGGCGTTCTTTTTCACCCAGTAACCGTGGCGATACATATCGGACAGCTTGTAACGTGATTCGTAAACGCCGCCCGCCGCGCCGATGTTATAGTAATAGAAGGCTTTTTCGTAATCGGGCTTCCCGTCGGCGCATCTGCCGTAATAGAAGAGATAGCCGAGCGTGTTGGCAAGGAAGGGGCTTTCGTCAACCTCCATCAGCTTCAGAAGCAGATCGCGCGAGCCGCACCAGTCGCACGCATACGCGCGGTTGCCGCCGTAAAGGGAATACGCTTTCGCATAAAGCGCCGTCGTATTGCCTTTTTCGCACAGCTCCTCAACGTACTTCACCCACAAAGCGACCTCGGCATCGGTCGCCGCTTTCAGCATATCGTCGTTATCAAACGCCTTGATATAACGCTCCTTGACGCCGTCGTCATAATCCCGCTGAGGCACCGACAGCGAAAGCATTTTAAGCGTATTCTCGGTCCGCTTGATGAGCTTGTCAATCTCCGCCCCATCGGTATCGTTCCAGCCGCGCCAAATAAGCGCCGTAAAATCGCCGAGGAGCAGCTGCCCCTTCTGCGGGAGAAAACGATAGCCGTCCACAGACTCGAGGGGGAGATCCTCCTCCAAATTAAAGACGGTACCGAAAAGCGCCCGGACAGGCTCCACCCATTCCTTTTTCGCGGCGGCGAAGCCGCGTTCTTTACACTTATACATCGCGGCGAGCAAATCCTCGCCGGTCATTACGACGGGTTCCTCACAGCGCAGACGGCAATACGGATACAGGTCGCCGAAAAGATCGGAAAACGAGGTCTCGTATCTCAACAGCTTCCGCAAAGTGTCCCTGTCCGTCGTCACACTCGGGTAGTGATCCACCTTTTCGGGATCGAGCCGGATGAGCTCCTCTTCATATTCGTCATCGCAATCGGCGCAAACGAGCTTCCCTTTTTCTGTTCTCAGAACGATATAATAATCGTATTTGCCTCTTTTGCCGTGTCCGACGACGTCTCCGGGAACGATTGGTTTCATGTGTAATACCATCCTTGTTTGATTGGCGTTGATGAAAAGTAAAAGAAAAAGCACAGCGGTGCAACATTATTATATCCCTAACGGAAGAAGAAGTCAACCGTTTTCGACAGATTTTTGAGAATTTCGCCCACGCTCGCCTCGTTTACCGCTCCCAGCTGATGCAATTCAGACAGCCGCCTTCCTTTGCGATTTCGTTCAGCATAACCGGCACGACCGGCTTTGAAAACAGTTCGGTCGCTCTTTTGACGGCGGTTTCGTCCTCCAGCGCGCCGAAAATCGGAAGAAACACGGCCTTTTCCGTTTCCAGAAAATTGAGATAACAGCCGACGGCGCTGTCCTTTGGGGAGGGAAAGTAGGGGAAATCGAGGGCTTCGATCCCGTTTGCGTGCAGTATCCGTGCGATTTTCTGCTCCAGCCCGTTTTGATAGGGCGTGTCGTTGCCGAGCGCCGTGTGCTCGTCCAAGAACCGCACCATTCCGTCGGCGTGACCCGTCCAATCGGACGGGAGCGACGGAATAATAATCACCCGCGCCTCTAAAAGCGATTCGAGCACCCCGACGAGCGCGGAGCGGGAAACGTCCGGATTTTCCGAAAAAATGCGGTCGCTGATGACGGCGGTTTCCCGCGAGGGAGAGAATACTACGTTTCCGCCGTCCAGATTGATATCGGAATAAACGAGATTTTCCACGGAAAAATGCGGGGCGATATCGCGCCGAAAATCCGTGCGAAGCTCCGGCGCGTCTGCAAGATACCCCGGCTCATAACGAAACGATACGAATTTGCCGGATTTGGTGCGCACCGGCATAAAATCCCGCAGCCAGATATCTTTTGTGCTGTCGAGCAGACGGTATGCAACACTCTGTGAGTCCAGCGCGTCAAACAACCGTTTTGCCGCCGGAGCGTAGGCGGGGGTGGAGAGTAAGAGAGAGGAAAAATAGAGCATATTATTTAATTAACAATTACAAAGCGAAGTTCTTTTTTATCGCTGATATTTTTCCTTTGAAGGGAGAAAATTTTCAATGGTTCTTCCCCGTCTATCAAGTATAAATGGGATTCCGTATCCAGCGAATGCTGACCGTGGCAGTTGCAATATTCCGGTTTGCTTTTATATAAACATAAAGTATGTGCTATCTTATCGGGGCATAGAAAATCGCCGCTTTCGGTTTTTATTGCTTTGATAAGGACATTGTCCGAAAATTGTTCGTTCGTTACCGACAGAAGCAACTGCCCACCGTAAATGCACCACGTGCCCGGCTGGTCAAACAGGGCCGCCGAAACGAGATGTTTTTTCAGAGAGTACTCCTGCGTTTTATCCGCCCCATAACATATTTTTTTACCCGTCACATCCTTTTCATCATGATAGTATGCTTCGGTAGCAACGATTTGGAATTTTTGGCCGCCTTTTCTGCAAATATACTTGCCCAGCAGATCTTTTGCGACCTCTTTTGCCTCCCTTGTAAAAAAGTTCTTGTCGTTTAAGCTCTTACTCATTTTTCATTTCTCCTTTGTTTTTTAATTTTATTCAGAAAAATCATCCTATTTTTCGGCTTCCTCATTCGCCAATGCCCGATAGTGCGCCGAACCGTCGCTTTTGAAGCTAACGCACGACAGACCGGCCAGTCCGAACTCCCTCTTGATTTGTGCCCTAACGTCCTCGCGATTTAACTGCGGATTCAGATACACGGTCGCTTTGCTTCGTTTGACCTCCACGCGTCCGCGTGGGTAATAATTGTAAGGCTTGCCGTCGGTCACAGACCTCGGCAGTTTTTCCCACTCCGCCTTATGATTAAAATTCTCGCCGCTCTTGGCGGTAAACTCAACGTGTTCGAGCGGGGCGCCGTTTTCGTCACAGCGTACCTTGCGGCAGACGAGCGCCCCGTCAATCCGCCAGAAAACGCCTTTGTAAATGGCCGTGCCGTTTCTTTCGTTCAGTCCCAAATCCGCAAAATCACCACCGGTCCGCTGTCGTTTACCGTCTGCCTGCCCGCGGTGATGCTGTAGGGCTCGTAGGGCTCGACCGAAAGCAGCTCTACGCCCTCCCGTTTTGCCAGCTCCTCCACCAGCTTTTTGGTTGATACGTCTTTCAGTTCCATTGTGATCGCTCCTTTTTGTTTTATTTCTCAGCCGACAGACTCGGATCCTTCGCCCTGCCGCCGAATAATATATAACTCGTCCGTGTCGCAAAATTTTAACAACACGCCGGTCAGATTGAAGCGCCTGCAAAGTTTCTCCGCTGTTTGCAGGGCTTCCTCCGCCGAGGCGACCGAGAGATTGACGCACAGAGATTTATCGTCAAAAACCAGGCCTCCGTCGCCATACTGCGATGCGTGAAAAAACCGCCCGATCGCCCACCGATTGCCGAAACGCTGGACGAAATATGTCAGCCCCTCCGCGGACAGCCCTTTGTTCCCCCGCCGCGAAAACGCAATCAGCGCGCCGCCCTCAAACGTGCCCGACGCCGTGATCGCCTTCTGCGAATCGAAACGAAGAGCGTCGGTTAAGAAGCCGTAAAAGTTATATTCATCCTTTTGATTGAGCTGATTTACGGAATAGCTTGTTTTCCGCTTCGTATGCACGGCGTTTTGGTTTTTGTCCCAGCCGAGCCGCCAGTCGCGGTACTTGATCTGTCGTTCGGCGTAAAGCCGATACCACGCTGCCGCCTCTTTATGCCGCTTTTGCGCTTCTAAATAACGCGCAATCGTGCCCGGAGCGACGTTTGAACCGCTTTGCGACGCTTTTTCGTGCCAATAAAGCCCCAAAGCGACGTTCTTTTCGACATGGAAACCGTTGTAGTATCGATCCGCGACGTATTCCATCGCCTTTGTGCTCCCGTTTTCGGCGGCCTTCTGCGCCCAGTATAGGGCTTCTTCTTTATCCTCCGGAACGTCCCTCGTTCCGAGGTCATACAGCTCCATCAAATACTCCTGCGCCTCCGCGTCGCCCGCTTCGGCGGACTCCGTAACGCAACCCACGCTCTCGTCCGAGGTTTCGTCAAAAAGGATCTCGTCCAGCGCCTCGTCAAAGTCTCTGCCTTCGGTCAGCTCGGTAAGCCGTTGGATTCCCCGCTCGCTGACGGGATCGGGGTTTTTGGTCAAATCGTTTCTATAAATATTCCCGACGGCTTTTCTGTACCACCGTATGGCGCTTTGATAGCTTTTTGAAACGCCGAAGCCGTTTTCATAGCACACTCCCAGCATAAACCGGGCGTTTGTCTGCGAAGTTGTATACTCGCCGTGGGCAAGATTCCGAAACTGCACAAACGCTCTTCTTCTGTTCTCGGGTGTTTCAGTTTTTAGCCGCAGAACCGCAAGCTCGCACTGCGCCGCCGGGTCGCCGGCGCTCTCGCCGCGAAACAGATCGAGCAAACGCTCAAATTCCGGGGAAAGGGTGATACTTTCGTCCATTTTTTAGCCTCCAAAGCAAAAGTGATCGGTTCCGAGTTATTATAGCACACTTTTCCGTTTTGACCGTGCGCGTGCGTTTTTGCCTTTTTCCCGATCCGAAAACGATTATACCACACCTTTTATTAAAACCCTTTTATTATTTAATCTCTTTTTATTTGCCCGGCTTTCGTCAGCCGCTTCATTTGGCAAGTGCCTTATACGCCTGCCGGTTTTTTTCGATCAGGCGCTTGGAAATCGCCATAACGTCCTCGTCAGCGGCAAGCTGCTCAGATTCCGCCTGACTGAACTCCACGATAAGATAGCGCGGCACGTTGTTTTTGAGGATAACGGCGGCGCCGTTCTCGTCAACAAGCCGAGCGACACGGGAGAAGTTTTGATTGGCTTCCGTGATGGAAACCAGCGTTTTTGTGTTAATCGTCACTTTCAACCACCTCCATCTTTATTATACACCACAAATAGGAGAAATTCAACCTATTTCGGAAAAATTTTGAAAGGAGGCTTCTTGTTATCGTCAATCTATGGTGACTTCAAATATGCAGATATCCGCAAACAGCCCGCGGATTCGGATAACGTATAATATTTTTCCCGTCTTTCTTTTTGCGAAAAATAGTATACGTTATCTGTGAACGCGAAAAGTGATATGATTTCTGCCGTCCGCCTTTTTATATACGCAAGAAAATTGTGACAACGGAAAGATATAGCAAAAAGCCTTGAAAACACAATCTTTTCAAGGCTTTTTATGGTGCGGGTAAGAGGACTTGAACCTCCACGAAGTTGCCCCCACTAGAACCTGAATCTAGCGCGTCTGCCAATTCCGCCATACCCGCGTATGTTTTCCGGAAAGAAGCGGCTCCGCTCCCTCCGTGTCCCGGCCTTATCGCCGATACTTGCTTATTATACCATATTCGCCCCGCCTTGTCAAGAGAAAAACGAAAAAAACTTATTCGGAAAGAGCCGCAAATTTCAGCGCCCGACGAAAGAAAATCAAAAGTTCAAAGCAAAGGCCCCGTGCCGCTCGGAAACCACTTCCGCCTGCGAATTAACCGAAAAACTTCTTCTCCGATTTTTCTCTTTCCCGGTTTGACAATCCGCCCCGTCTGTGCTATAATGGATGCGGGGAGAGCTCCCGGCCCAACCGTCCGCGGATTTCTTTACCCATCCGTGCCGGATTCCGGCAGAAAGCCGAATTTATGTACCGAATCATCGACTGCCACACCCACACCTACCCGGAGGCGATTGCCGAAAAGGCCTCGAAAAACCTCGCGGAATTCTACCGCTTTACCGTCGCGGAGAGCGGAACCTTCCCCGACCTTCTTTCCTGCGAAAGGGAAGCCGGCATCGGCGGCTTTCTCCTTCTCCCGGTGGCCACGGCGGCCAAAAACGTCGATTCCGTCAACCGTGCGGCGGTGGAACAGGTAAAAAGGGCCCTGGAGGCCGGATTTGAAGCCGCGAGCTTCGGCTGTATGCACCCCGACTATCCGGATTTCCGCGCCTCCCTTGATTACTGCCTTTCCCACGGCCTGCGGGGCATCAAGCTCCACCCCGATCTGCAAGGCGTAAAAGCCGACTGTGACCGCCTCTTTTCCCTTTATGAAATCATGCAGGAAAAGGGGATGATTCTCTGGCTCCACGTCGGGGACGACCGCCCGGAGATTGACTTTTCCTCCCCCGAACGGGTGGCGAATATTGCGAAGACCTTCCCGAAGCTGACCGTCGTCGCCGCCCATCTCGGCGGATACCGGGTCTGGGATCGCGCCGAGCGCATTTTGATGGGCAAATTTGAAAATCTCCTTTACGACTGCTCCAGCACCCTCTTTGCCATGAGCCCGGAGCGGGGAAAATTTCTGATTGAAAAATGCGGCACCGACCGCGTCATGTTCGGAAGCGATTACCCCGCCATCTCCCCCGCCGCCTCTCTTGAAGGCTTTCTGCGTCTGGATTTTTCGGAGGAGGTGCGGCAGGATATCCTTTCCCGCAACATCCGGCGGCTTCTTCCCTTCGGTGACAGCCGTGAATGATCTTTGGAGCTATCTTGAAACCGTCGATCGCCCGATCGTCCTCTACGGTACCGGCGACGGCGCCGACAAAATTCTTGCCGAGCTTGACCGGCGGGGCATTCCGGTTGCCGATATTTTCGCCAGCGACGGCTTCGTCAGAAACCGCGTTTTTCGCGAAAAAAAGGTCATCTCCTACGAGGAAGCGCGGCGGCGGCACGGTGACGGCATGATTCTTCTCCTCGCCTTCGGCTCCTCCCGCCCCGAGATCATCGGGCGCTTTTACGCGCTTGCGAACCGGCACGAATTTTACGCCCCCGACGTCCCGGTCGCGGGTGGGGAGCTCTTCACCGCTTCCTTCGCGCGCGCCCACGAGGAGGAGCTGCGGCAGGCGCGGGAGCTCTTTTCCGACGATGAGTCAAAAGCCCTTTTCGACTCGGTGATACGCTACCGTCTGAGCGGCGACATCCGCTTTCTTTCCGAACCGGTGACCGATCCCGACCGGGTTTTCTCCACCCTTCTCCACCCCGAAAGTTATCGGCTGGCCGCCGACCTCGGGGCCTATACCGGGGACACGGCGCTCTTTCTCCTCAAACGCGCGCCCAAGCTTGAAGCTCTCCTCGCCCTCGAACCGGATTCTCGGAATTTCGGAAAGCTCTGCCTGAACACCGCCCCGACAAAGAAGGTGGAGGCCCATCTTGTCGCCGCTTGGAACCGGCCCGACGTCCTCCCCTTCTCCCAAGGAGGAGGCCGGGGCATCCGGCACTCGGAGGGGAAAAAGGCCGTGCAGGTCCGGGCGCTCCCTCTCGACTTTCTTCTCGACGGTCGGAGGCCCGACTTCATCAAATTCGACGTGGAGGGCGCCGAACGGGAGGCCCTTGAGGGCTGCGCGGGGAGTATTTCCGCCCATTCGCCGGAGCTTCAGGTCGCCCTCTACCACCGGAGCGAGGATCTGTTTTCCCTTCCCCTTCTTCTTCACCGTCTGAATCCCTCCTATTCCTTCTATCTGCGCCGCTTCCCCTGCATCCCGGCTTGGGATCTCAATCTTTTTGCCGTGAAAAACCCGTTTTAAAGAGTCCTTCTCTTTTTCAAAATCCTGTCAGGGCCCGCCCGAAAGGAAACCGTTATGAGCGATATTTTCAGCAAATTCACCCCCTTTCTTCAGGACTACATCTACCGGAACGGCTGGGAAAGCCTGCGCGAGGTGCAGGTCGGCGCCGCCGAGGTTCTGCTTGAGACGCAGAACAACCTGCTCCTCACCTCCCCGACCGCGTCCGGCAAGACCGAGGCGGCCTTTTTCCCCGTCATCTCCCTTCTCGCCGCCGATCCGCCGACGAGCTTCGGCGTGCTCTATATCGCCCCGCTGAAAAGCCTGATCAACGATCAGTTTTCCCGCCTTGACGAGGTGCTGGATCAAAGCGGCATTCCCGTCTTTCACTGGCACGGCGACGTGGCGATGTCCCACAAGAACAAGGCTCTGCGCAATCCGCAGGGAATCCTTCAAATCACGCCGGAATCGCTGGAAAGTATGCTGATGAACCGCTCGAACGATATCGTCCGCCTCTTCGGCGACCTGCGCTTCATCATCCTCGATGAAATTCACATCCTGACCGGCACCGACCGCGGCAATCAGATGATCTGCCAGCTTTGCAGAATCTCCCGCCTGATCGGTCACAACCCCGTCCGCATCGGCCTTTCGGCCACGCTCGGCGACCCGGAAAGAGCGGCGGCATGGCTGGGCGGCGGCTCCAACCGGAAGACCTCCGTCGTCGGAACCCGACAGGGCAAAGCCTCCTTCCGGCTGGGAATGGAGCATTTCTACATTCAAAACGACGCCTCCGACCAGACAAACGCCGCAAACCGCTTTCTCACCGAGGAGGACAGAAGCCGGCTTTCCGAGGGCGAAAATCCCCCTCCCGCAAAAGAGGCTGCAGGGGAAGAGACCGTCGGAAGCTCCTCTGCGAAAAATGCCCACGAGGAAGGCGTCCCCACCGGTGAAATCCGCGAAAAAGCGGCCCCCGCCGCAAGCTCCCTCACCGAAAATTTTCTCGTCGAAAATTCCACCGTCGAAAAGGCCGCCGGTGAGGAATCCGAAGGCACATCTTCCGATGGAAAAAACAGCGAAGCTTCTCTCCCTTCCCTCCCGCTCGACCCCGGCTTTGAATACATTTACGACTGCTCCCGCGGCAAAAAGTGCTTGATTTTCTCCAATTCTAGGGAGGAGACCGAATATCTGACCGCCACCCTCCGCCAGATTGCCGAACGGCGGGGCGATCCCGACGTTTTTCAGATTCACCACGGGAACCTCTCGGCCTCGATCCGGGAGGAGGCGGAAATGAAGCTGAAAGACGACGACCTCCGCACCGTCACCTGCGCGACGGTCACCCTCGAGCTCGGCATCGATATCGGGCGGCTGGAGCGGATTCTCCAGCTCGACGCTCCTACCACGGTTTCCAGCTTCCTCCAGCGCCTCGGTCGGTCGGGGCGGCGGGGAGAGCCCCCCGAAATGATGATGGTATTCCGGGAGGAGAATCCCCTGCCCAATACGCCGCTTCCTCAGCTAATGCCGTGGGGTCTCCTCCGCGCCATTGCCATTGTACAGCTCTATCTTGAGGAGCGCTTCATCGAGCCGCCGAACGTCAAAAAGCTCCCCTTCAGCCTCCTGTTTCAGCAGACGCTGAGCATCCTCGCCGCCTCGGGAGAGCTTACGCCGAAGGAGCTGGCCGGTCGGGTGCTGACTCTGCCGCCCTTTGCCGGGGTGGCCGCCGAGGACTACCGTCAGCTTCTCCTCTCGATGGTAAAAAACGAATTTCTCGAACTCACCGAAGAAAAAGGCCTTCTCATCGGCCAGCGGGGAGAGCGGCTGATCAGCAGCTTCAAATTCTACGCCGTATTCAAGGACAGCGAGGACTATACCGTCCGCTGTGGCTCCGACGAAATCGGCACCATCACCACGCCTCCTCCCGTCGGCGACCGCTTCGCCCTCGCCGGGCGGGTCTGGGAGGTGGAGGAGCTCGACGTCCCCCGGAAGCTGATCTACGTAAAAGAGGTCAAGGGAAAGATGGAAATCTCATGGCCTGGAGACTACGGAGAAATTCACACGCGGATTTTGGAGCGGATGAAGCAGGTTCTCGTGGAGGACACTGTCTATCCCTATTTGAAAAAGAACGCGTGTCAGCGTCTGGACGTCGCCCGGCATATCGCCCGCAACACCGGGATGCTGGAGCATTCCCTCGTCCATCTCGGCGGCTACAGCTGGTGCCTCTTCCCGTGGCTCGGAACCCGTTCCTTCCGGACGCTCCGGAAATTCATCGTCAAAAACGGCGCGCCCTTCAGAATCAGCGGCATGGAGTACGAGGGCTGCTGTTATATGACCTTCAAGATGGAGCAGGGGAACGGCAGAGAGCTGATCGCCGCCCTGAACCGGAAGGCTTCGACGGAGGGCATCGACCTTGAAAGCCTTGTCTCGGCCTCGGAATGCCCGGTTTTTGAAAAGTACGACGATTTTATCCCCTCCGCCCTCCTGCGCAAAGCTTATCAAACCGACCGGCTTCGCGCCGACGAGGTCGTCGCCCGGCTGGCGGAGCTTGCGGAGGAGCCCTGAAAGCTCTGCCGACAACGCAAAAAGGCACGGGAAGCTCTCCTGTGCCTTTTTCCTTTGGCCAAGCGACGGCGTCAAGCGGGAACGAACCGACTTTTTTGCAAGGCAACGACGTCAAGCGGAAACGAACCGAAATGGCCCCACGCGAAGCGTATAGGTTCGGCTCTCCTCGCCCTTTGCTTACGAATCGCTGTCGGCGTCGGACGCCGGTTCCTTATAGTCGAGCATCGTCAGGGGATCGATCGGCTTGTCGTTGAGCAGAAGCTCAAAGTGAAGATGCGGATCGTCTGAGATCTCAATGATGGCGCTCTCTCCCACCGTACCGATCTTCTGCCCCGCGTAGACCGTAGCGCCCTCGCTGATTCCTTCCGCCACGCCCTCCGACAGGTTTTTATAGTACGAAACCAAGCCGTCGCCGTGGTCGATGACGATGCATCTCCCCATAAACGGATCGTTTCCCACCGCCTTAACCGTTCCGTATGCGCAGGAGAAAACCTCCGCTCCCTCCGCGCAGGAAAGGTCGATGCCCTGATGGATGCGGTAATCGTTCATCGTGAGGGAGTAGACGGCGTTGACAAGGTCGTGGCGTTTATATACCCTTCCCTCCACCGGCATCATCACCTTCAGCTTGCTCCAGTCCTTGGCGGGCGGAACGTTGGTGGGAATATCGCTTTCGGGAGGCAGATTTCCCGCCGGGCGGTCGGTCACCGGCCCGCCGGTTCCGGCGTCGGTTTCCTTATCGGGCCGGGAAGGGGCGGGGGTACTCTCCCCCGACCCGGTCACGGGGTTGTCGGGCGGATCGTTTCTTTTGGAGCCGCCGAAAAAGGTGAACATCGTGACGCAGAGCACCGTCACGGCCATCAGGGTCAGGGCGATATAAATCACCCTTCCTACAAGCGTTCTTTTTTGACTGTAATTCATCTTGGGAATCATCCTTTCAGACCTGAAAAATTGAGGGGGTTGTCATCCTTATTTTTGCCGCCTTTGGCGTTTTTATTCACGGCATGAAAATATCGCTCCTTTTTCGCCGAAAAGGGCGGCGGGAGGCCCCACCTTCCGGCTTTTTCGGGGAAAAACCGGGCAAAAATAGAAAATATTGAACTTTTTTCTCAACGGCGGCCCCACGGGAGGGAAAATTTTGTGTGTTCCGTTCTTGACAATTCCCTTGTTTATATCTTATAATATAGAATAACAGAAAAAACCGACACCGTGCGGCAGAAATTACGGACAGGAGCTATTTACTTGGATAACAATACGGTAAAAACGGTAAAATTCGGCGGAAGCTCGCTTGCAAACGCGGAGCAGTTCCGCAAGGTTTATAAAATCGTCACCTCCGACCCCGACAGGCGCTACGTCGTCCCCTCCGCGCCGGGAAAGCGCTTCAAGGAGGACGCGAAGGTCACCGACCTTCTTTACGCCTGCTATGACCGGGCCTCCGGCGGCGAGCCCTTCGGGGAGGCCTTTGCGCAGATAAGAGAGCGTTATGACGGCATCATAAAGGAGCTTTCCCTCCCGCTCTCTCTTGAGGAGGACTATGCGGAAATCGAAAGCGCCCTGATTCACAAAATCGGACGGGACTACGCGGCCAGCCGCGGGGAATACCTGAATGGAAAGATTCTCGCCAAATACCTCGGCTACGATTTCATCGACGCCGCCGACATCATTTTCTTCCGGGAGGATGGCTCCTTCGACAGCGAAAGAACCAACGAGGTTCTCTCCTCCGTGCTGAAAAGACACGACCGCGCGGTCATTCCCGGCTTCTACGGCTCGATGCCGAACGATACGATCAAGACCTTCTCGCGCGGCGGCTCCGACATCACCGGCTCCATCGTCGCAAGGGCTTCCCTCTCGGTTCTCTACGAAAACTGGACCGACGTCTCCGGCTTCCTGATGGCCGACCCGCGAATTGTCGATCACCCGAAGTCGATCCGGACCATCACCTACCGCGAGCTGCGAGAGCTTTCCTACATGGGCGCGACGGTGCTTCACGAGGAAGCGATTTTCCCGGTGCGCATCGCCGGGATTCCCATCAACATCCGCAACACCAACCAGCCGGAGGAGGAGGGCACGATGATCGTCTCCCTCTGCCCTCCCGACGGAAAGAGCGTCATCACCGGAATCGCCGGGAAGCGCGGCTTCAGCGTCATCAACATTGAAAAGGATATGATGAATCAGGAGCGCGGCTTCGGGCGGCGCGTCCTTCAAGTCATCGAAAACAGCGGCATCTGCTTCGAGCATCTCCCCTCCGGCATCGACACCATGTCGGTCGTCATCAACACGGCGGATCTTGCTCCCTACCGCGATATGGTCATCAACAACATCTGCACCGCCGTCGACCCCGACGCCATTTCGATTGAGGACGATCTGGCTCTCGTCGCCATCGTCGGCAGAAACATGGTCAACGCCAAAGGAACGGCGGCAAGGATTCTGAAAGCCGCGGCGGAGGCGGGAATCAACATCCGGATGATCGACCAGGGGTCGAGCGAAATGAACGTCATCCTCGGCGTCGACGAATCGGATTTTGAAAAGGCGGTCCGAGCGATTTACCGGGAGTTTGAGGAATAACCGGAAAGGCCGAGCGTCCCCTTTCACGGTGCCGTGAGGGCCCTTTAAAATCCGCAAAACCCCGGCAGAATCTCCCGCCGGTACCGCAAAGCTCCGACAAAGGCCGAAAGTCCCGACGGAGCCTTCCGCCGGTATCGCAAAACTCCGACAAAATCTTCGCCGGCATCGAAAACTCTGGCAAAATCCCCCACCAGAGCAACACGACAAAAGAAAAAACGGAAGCGACTCCCACCGGGGAAATCGCTTCCGTTTCTTTTGCTTTTACGTTGCGTTTGAATAGAGCGGCGCGGCTTCGGTTCCACAGCACTTGTCCAGTGCCGCGGCATCCCTGCCGCCGCACACGCGCAGGCGCTTTTTCAGGCCGCGCCGGTCTCCTGTGGAACAGGCGTCGGCCCCAACGTCACCGTGACGATAAAGCCTCCGCGATTGTCCCCGCTGAGGGTATACTCCCGGTTGGTGGGAAGCGGAATTTTCACCGATCCCTCCTCCGCGCCCGTGACGTAGAAGATTTCATACCGCATCCCGTCTCCGGCGTCAACCGTCAGGTGTTCCCCCGCATAGAGGTACTTCTCGGCCAGAAGGTTCAGGTATTCCTCAAGGCACAGCCCGTTCTCATACATATAGGTCGCGTGGGGAATCCCTACGTAGCGCATCTGCCACGGAATGCTGTAGCCGGTAATCGACCTCTTGTCGCTCGGATAACGGAAGATGAAGCCGTACCGGGCGGCGTTTTGCTTCAACCAGACGCCCTCCTGCCGGTTCGTCAGAGAGAAAATCCCGCCGGAGTCGTCTACATACCCCTCCAGCATAAAGGTCGCGCCGCTGTGATAGTCGCTGCAGCCGGGGGCGGCGGCTCCCGACGGATTCTTTTCATAGAGATTTTTCTGCGTGTCAAAGTCGCGGTAAGCCCCGGTGACAATCGCCTTCCGGAACTCGGTCTGAGCGGCGAACTCATCCATCATCGCGTTCAGCGCATCAATCACCTCCGGTTTCAGCTTCAGAGAGGAAAGGGAAATCTGATAGGAAGAGCTCATATTTCCGTAGAGAGTCTCAAGCGTTATCCCACTCGGAAAGGTATAGATGTGATCCTTGTCGATCAGCACCAGATCCCCCTTCCCGGAATCTTTCGCATTTTTTTCTGAAAATTGGTAGGCAACCTCTTCGGGGGGGAGCGGATCGGTTTCTCCTTCCGTCTCAGGCTCCGTTTCCGGCTCGGTCTCCTCGCCCGGCTCCGTTCCGTTCCCTTCGGTGTCGGAAACGGCGGGGGGAAGCGGGGTTTGCCCGGAATTTTTGAAGAGCCCGGTTCCGGTCAGCGACATAACGAAAATCACGACGCCGACGACCACCATCATCGCCAAAAGCACCGTAAGCCCGATTGGGGCGGACGACATCTTTTTTCTTCCTTTGTACCTCCGAACCGGCTCATAGCCGTCCGTGTCAAAATCCTTCATAACGTTCCTCCGTCCTTTCTTTTTCGGGCCGTCGTGGATGGAAAAGCGCGTCGGCCCCCGCGCTTTTCTTCCTTTTTAATATCAAATAGGGTCTTGCTCTACCGTTCAACGGTCAAACAAAATTTTCCTTGCCTTCATTTTTCACAGAAACTTGCCCTATTATTCAGTTTTTACAGAGTTTTCCCTCTTATTCAGCGGTTGAACGAGGCCTGCCCTGCCGTTCCTTTTTAAGCGGGCTTGCCCCGCGTTCCGTTGAACAGGATCCGCACCGCCGGCACGGAAAGAAGCACCAAACGCGCTTGGACACGCGGCGGGGAATTTATCCCCTGCAAATTCCGGAAAATCCCCCGCCGCCTGTTCAGAATCAGTAGTTGGAAATGTTCTCCGAAATGGCGAGGAGCTCCTTGACTTCCTGCTCTCTCATGGCGCAGAAGGCCTTCATATCCTCCACCTCGGCGGGGGAATAGGCCGCAAGCTCCTTCTCAGGGTATTTGACGGAGGGAGTAAAGCCGCTCTTGTACATCTTATCGATAACAATCGCCTTCTGGATATCGGTAGCGACCATCTTTCCGTCCCGTTCGCAGACGAAGACGTTCTCCCGGCCCTCAAGCAGGAAGTCGACGGCGGCGATGCCCATACGGGCGGCCAGCAGACGGTCGGAGAGGGAAGGCGAACCGCCGCGGACGATGTGGGCAAGGCGGGCGAATTTGGTTTCGACTCCCGTCTGCTCCTGAATCCTTGCGGCAAGGCCCTCGGAATAGTTTTCCACGCCCTCCGCCACGATGACGATGAAGTTTCTCTTTCCGGCGGCACGTCCGGCGCGAATCTTTTCAAAGACGGCCTCTTCCTTATAGTTGAGATCCTCCTTCACGACAACCGCCGTCGCGCCGACCGCGATGGAGGTTTCCAGAGCAATGTATCCGGCGTTTCTTCCCATCACCTCGACGACGTTGCAGCGGGCGTGGGATTCGCAGGTGTCGCGCAGACGGTCGACCGCCTCCACCACGGTATTCATCGCGGTGTCATAGCCGATGCTGTCGTCTGTGCAGGTAATATCGTTGTCGATGGTACCGGGGATGCCTATGCAGGGAATCCCTCTCTTGCAGAGGTCGGAGGCGCCGCGGAAGGTTCCGTCGCCGCCGATGGCGATGATGCCGTCAATGCCGATCTGATGGCAGACGTCGACGGCGCGTTTCAGTCCCGCCTCTTCCTTGAATTCCAGACAGCGTGCGGAATAGAGGATGGTACCGCCCTTTTCAATGATGTTCGCCACGTCCTGCGGGGCCAGCTTCTTCACCCCGTCGCCGCCGTCGATCAGGCCCTTGTAGCCCTCGTAAATTCCGTAGACCTCCATCCCGCGCCGGATGGCGTACCTTGTTACGGCGCGAACCGCCGCGTTCATTCCCGGCGCGTCGCCGCCCGAAGTCAAAATTCCGATCTTTTTAAATTCCTTTGCCATAGTAAGCACTCCTTCGGCCTGATGGCCTCATAATAATTTCCGTCATTACTAATGATAATACATTTTCCCGAAAAAATCAATACACTGCGCAGAAATTAAAAAAAAAGACATATTTTTGTACCTGCCCCTCGGCAAAAACAGGCCTGCCCGCGCGGGAATTCGCTTATTTCCCCCGCTTTGCGGCGAAATTGTGCGGTTTCGGCAAGAGGGAATCAAAGGAAAATGTGCAGGACGACGAAAATTTTGTTTCGGGGGGAATCCTCTTGACAACACTCCGAAAAAAGTGCTATAATATACTGTGTTTTGTATAAAATCTTATACGAACGACAAACAAATACAAAAGAAAAGGAGGTGCGGTATGCCAACCTTTAACCAGCTTGTCAAGTACGGCCGCTCTGAAAAGGTGTACAAGTCCAAGGCCCCTGTCCTTCAGAAGGGCTTCAACACGCTCACCAACAAGCAGACGGATCTCAGCGCTCCCCAAAAGCGCGGAGTATGTACCAAGGTCACGACCACAAGCCCGAAGAAGCCGAACTCTGCGCTTCGTAAAATCGCAAGAGTCCGTCTGACGAACGGTCTTGAGGCTACGACCTACATTCCGGGAATCGGTCACAACCTTCAGGAACACTCGGTTGTCCTGATCCGCGGAGGAAGAGTACGCGATCTGCCCGGTGTGCGGTATCACATCATTCGCGGTACGCTTGACGCTCAGGGCGTTGCCAACCGTCAGCAGGGCCGTTCCAAGTACGGCGCCAAGAAGGGGAAGAAGTAATTCTGTTCCCTTCCCGCACGGCGGAAGGTGATATTGTCCGTCGGCGGAATCGTTTGTTTGTCGAATCGGTATAAATAACAGTACGGAGAATCCCGCGCGGAGAAATCCACGTGCGGAAGATTTCACCGGAGGAAAAATCCACCGGTGAGAAAATCCGCTTGCGGAGAGATTCGCGTGCGGAAAAATCCGTTTTTGTGGTTTCCCGATGTCTGACAGCGCACAAACGAAAACGAAATTTTTTCGAGTACCTGTGATATCATATTTTTCATGAAGGAGGGAAGTACAGTGCCGAGAAGAGGTCAGATATCAAAAAGAGACGTGCTGCCGGATCCGTTGTACAATTCCAAGCTGGTCACCAAGCTGATCAACAATGTTATGTACGACGGCAAAAAAGGCGTTGCACAGAAAATCGTCTATGACGCGTTCCGGACGGTTGAGGAGAAATCGGGCAAAAACGCGCTCGAAGCCTTCACCGCCGCGCTTGACAACATCATGCCTGTCCTTGAGGTAAAAGCAAGACGTGTCGGAGGTTCCACCTATCAGGTTCCGATGGACGTCCGCGCCGAGAGAAGACAGACGCTGGGACTTCGTTGGCTCGTCTCCTACGCGAGAAGCCGCGGAGAGAAGACGATGGCGGACCGTTTGGCCGCCGAAATCGTCGACGCGACCAACGGCGTCGGCGGAGCCGTCAAGAAGCGCGAAGAGACGCACAGAATGGCGGAAGCGAACAAGGCGTTTGCTCATTACAAGTATTGATTCATTGCAGTTAGTTTAAGGAGATTTCCATGCCAAGAGAATACCCTTTGGAAAGAACCAGAAACATCGGAATCATGGCGCACATCGACGCGGGCAAAACCACGACGACCGAGCGAATCCTGTACTACACAGGAAAGACACATAAGATCGGCGAGGTGCACGAGGGCGCCGCGACCATGGACTGGATGGCGCAGGAGCAGGAGAGAGGAATCACCATCACCTCCGCCGCCACCACCTGTTTCTGGAAGAACAACCGGATCAACATCATCGATACGCCGGGACACGTCGACTTCACCGTCGAGGTGGAACGGTCGCTTCGCGTGCTGGACGGTTCGGTTACCGTTTTCTGCGCCAAGGGCGGCGTCGAGCCTCAGTCTGAAACCGTATGGCGTCAGGCCGATCAGTACGGCGTACCGCGTATGGCGTATGTAAACAAAATGGACATCATGGGCGCTGATTTCTACCGGGTCGTCGATATGATGAAAACGCGTCTGAAGGCGCATCCGGTGCCGATTCAGCTCCCCATCGGGGCCGAGGATACCTTCCGGGGCATCATCGACCTGATGAATATGGAGGCCGACGTCTATTACGACGAAATGGGCAAGGATATGCGTGTCGAGCCGATTCCGGAGGATATGCGCGAGAAGGCCGAGGAGTACCGGGCGCAGATGATCGAGGCTATCGCCGAGACCGACGAGACGCTCTTTGAAAAGTTCTGCGCGGAGGAGGAGCTCACCGTACCGGAGCTTAAGGCCGCGCTGAGAAAAGCCACCGTTTCCAATCAGCTGGTTCCCGTCGTCTGCGGAACCTCCTATCGGAACAAGGGCGTGCAGAAGCTCCTCGACGCCATCATCGACTATATGCCCTCCCCGCTTGACATCCCCGCCATCAAGGGAATCAACCCCCTGACCGACGAGGAGGACGAGCGCAAGGCAAGCGACGACGAGCCCTTCGCGGCTCTGGCCTTCAAGATCATGAGCGACCCCTACGTCGGAAAGCTCTGCTTCTTCCGCGTCTATTCCGGAACTCTTGAGACCGGCTCCACGGCCTACAATCCCGAGAAGCGCGCAAGAGAGCGCTTTGGCCGCATTCTTCAGATGCACGCCAACGAACGGAAGGACATCGACAAGGTCTACGCGGGCGATATCGCCGCAATCATCGGAACCAAGAATACGACGACCGGCGACACGCTCTGCGACGAAAACCATCCCATCATTCTTGAGCAGATGGTCTTCCCGGACCCCGTCATCAACGTAGCCATCGAGCCGAAGACAAAGGCCGGACAGGAAAAGATGGGCCTCGCGCTTGCCAAGCTGGCAGAGGAGGACCCGACCTTCCGCACCTACACCGACGAGGAAACGGGCCAGACCATCATCGCCGGTATGGGCGAGCTTCATCTTGAGATCATCGTCGACCGACTCCTCCGCGAGTTCAAGGTCGAGGCCAACGTCGGCGCGCCGCAGGTTTCCTACAAGGAGACCATCCGCAAGGAAGCGACCTCCGATATGAAGTACGCCCGTCAGTCGGGCGGTAAAGGTCAGTACGGCCACGTCAAGATCACCATCTCCCCCAACGAACCGGGCAAGGGATATGAATTTATCAATACCGTTGTCGGCGGAGCGATTCCGAAGGAATACATTCCCGCCGTTGACGCCGGTATTCAGGGGGCGATGCAAACCGGTACTGTCGCCGGCTATAACGTCGTCGACGTCAAGGTCAACCTCTTCGACGGTTCCTACCACGAGGTCGACTCTTCGGAAATGGCCTTCAAGATCGCCGGCTCCATGGCCTTCAAGGATGCCATGAAGAAGGCCGACCCGGTTCTCACCGAGCCGATCATGAAGGTGGTTGTCACGACCCCCGACGACTATATGGGCGACGTCATGGGCGATATCAGCTCCCGCCGCGGTTCGATCCAGTCGATGGAGCCGGTCGCCGGTGCGCAGCAGATCACGGCGTTTGTCCCGCTGGCCGAAATGTTCGGATACGCAACCGAGCTCCGGTCCCGCACGCAGGGCCGCGGTCAGTATTCGATGGAGCCCAGCCACTTCGCCGAGGTTCCCAAGTCCATTCAGGAAAAAATCATTGCCGGGAAGAAATAATTCCGGCTTGATAAAAAAACAAAATCAAATCCAACAAAAAATTTAACGGAGGATAATAACAATGGCAAAGGCAAAATTTGAAAGAACCAAACCCCATGTTAATATCGGTACCATCGGTCACGTCGACCATGGCAAGACGACTCTGACTGCCGCGATCACGAAGTATCTGTCGCTCAGCAACAACAACATCGAGTTCATGGCCTACGATCAGATCGACAACGCTCCCGAAGAGAGAGCCCGTGGTATCACAATCAACACCCGTCACGTGGAGTACGAGACCGAGAAGCGTCACTACGCTCACGTCGACTGCCCCGGACACGCCGACTATATCAAGAACATGATTACCGGCGCGGCTCAGATGGACGGCGCGATCCTCGTGGTCGCCGCTTCCGACGGTCCTCTGCAGCAGACCCGCGAGCACGTTCTGCTCGCCCGTCAGGTGGAGGTTCCTCAGCTGGTGGTCTTCATGAACAAGACCGACCTCGTTGACGACGAAGAGCTGCTTGAGCTGGTTGAGATGGAAATCCGCGACCTGCTCAGCTCCTACGACTTCGACGGTGACAATGTGCCGATCATCCGCGGCTCCGCAAGAGCGGCTCTTGAGTCGACCAGCACCGACCCGAACGATCCCGTCTACGCTCCTATCAAAGAGCTGATGGACGCGGTTGACGATTATATCCCGACCCCCGAGAGAAGCGACAGCCTGCCCTTCCTGATGCCGGTTGAAGACGTCTTCTCGATCTCCGGACGCGGAACGGTTGCTACCGGCCGTGTTGAGAGAGGTACCGTTAAGGTCGGCGACGTCGTCGAAATCGTCGGTCTCTCCACCGAGAAGAAGAACACCACCGTTACCGGTGTCGAAATGTTCCACAAGCTCCTTGACATGGCGGAAGCCGGCGACAACATCGGCGCTCTGCTCCGCGGTATTGCCAAGAACGAGGTTGAGCGCGGACAGGTTCTCTGCAAACCCGGCACGATTCATCCTCACACCAAGTTCAAGGGCAACGTGTACGTCCTTACCGAGAAGGAAGGCGGACGTTCCAAGCCCTTCTTCCCCGGCTACCGTCCTCAGTTCTATTTCAGAACCACCGACGTTACCGGCACGATCGGACTTCCCGCTGACGTTGAGATGTGCCGCCCGGGCGACAACGTTGTGATGGACGTCGAGCTCATCACCCCCGTCGCTATCGAGAAGGGTCTCCGCTTCGCTATCCGTGAGGGCGGCAGAACCGTCGGTTCCGGCGTCGTTACCGAAATCGAAGGCTGATTTCCGATTCCCGCCTTTTTCCGGCACGCCCGATTTTCGGGCGTGCCGGAAAGGCACCGTTTTTCCTTAAAAATTCAATATTTCATAAAAATCTTTGGGGCGTGGTGAAATTCCACACCGGCGGTGATAGTCCGCGAACGCTTTTACAAGCGCCGAATGGGTGAAATTCCCATACCGACGGTTAAAGTCCGGATGGAAAAAGAGAGGTTGGCTTCGACGCCCTTTTTGGCGCTCGGAGTCTTTTTCTTTCCCCGGAAAGGAATCTACCTTATTATGAACTCTGAGAAATACCTTGAAAAGCACCTTGAAAAAATCCGCCGCCTCTGCCTGATATCCCTCTTCGCGGCGGTTGCCTACCTGACCCTTTTCGTCTTCCGCATCGCCGGGATCGGCGGCTTTCTCACCTTTGACCTGAAGGACGCCGTCATCACGGTGGCCGCGATGCTCTTCGGCCCGCTGACCGGCGTCGGGCTCTCTTTCCTTGTCGCGCTTCTTGAAATGATCACCGTCAGCGGCACCGGCCCGCTCGGGGCGCTGATGAATTTTGCCTCGACCGCCGTATTTTCCTCCTGCGCGGGGGCCGTCTACAACTATATGCCGAAAATAAAGCGCACCTTCCGGGGAGCGCTCGCCGGGCTTGCCTCCTCCGTTGTCATCGGCGTTATCTCCATCCTGTGTCTGAATCTCGTCATCACGCCCATCTACAACAAAATGCCCGTCTCCGCCGTCGTCAATATGATTCTTCCCCTCCTGCTTCCCTTCAACCTCATCAAGACGGTGCTCAACGCCTCGGTGGTCATGATGATTTACAAACCGATTTCCACCGTCCTCCGAAAGAGCCGCTTTCTCTCGCTTTCGCAGAACGAAACGGCTCCCTACCGATTCTCGGGAAAGACCCTCGCCGTCTTTCTCGCCAGCGCCGCCGTTGCGGCGGCCTGCGTCGTTCTTCTGATTCTCGGGATGAACGGAACCTTTACGCTTTTCAAGAAATAAGAAATATTTTTTAAAAGGCAACCGTTTTTTTAAAAGCAACAGAATTTTTAAAAATCAACGGGACTTTTAAAAAGCAACCGGAAAAAGGGATTTTTTCAAAAAGCGAACCGCTGTTCCCCTTTTGAAAAGAAAAGGCTAACGCCAAAACGGAACCCGTTCCATTATATAAAAACAGGCTCTGCCGCACGAGCGCTTTTTCGCTTGTGCGGCGGGCCCTTTTTATTTTGAAAATTTCGGCCCGTCGATTACCAGCCGTAAGCCAACGGTCGTCAGTTGTCAGCTGTCAGTCGACAGCTGTCGATCCGTCAGCGCCTTCAACAGTCGCCAGCTATCAATCCGTCGTAAGCCGTTGCCTTCGGTCGTCAGCAGTCGTAAGCCGTTGGCCGTCGGCCAACGGCTTACGGCTTACGACTTGCGTCCTTTCCTTCCGCCGGATCTCAAACCCACCAAAGCTTCTCCGCGTATTCCCGAACCACCCGTTCGGAAGAAAAATCCCCCGCGCAGGCGATATTGACAAGTGCACGTTTCGCAAAGCCTACCCTGTCCTCATAGGCCGCAAAGGCCGCCTGCCGCGCCCGCCGATAGTCCGCGAAATCGGCAAGGGAGAGCGCCGGGTCGGGGCGGGAATAGAGTCCCCGCCGCAGGGAATAGACAATATCGTCGAACCGCTCCCCCGCAACGCCTTCTGAAAGCAGGGCGAGAACCTCCCGCAACAAGGGCTCCTTGGACAGAATCGCCGCCGGGTCGTAATGCTCCCGCAGCTCCTCGACCTCCTTCGCCCGAAGGCCGAAACGAAAGAAATTCTCCTCCCCCACCCGCGTAAAAATTTCTTCATTGACCCCGTCGAGAGTGCCGACCGTCACGGCGCCGTTCAGCATCAGCATCAACCCCTCGGCGCTCCCTTTCCCACTTCCCGCAAGGAAGAGCCGCTCCGAAAGCTCCACCGCTGAAAAGAGCTCCTCGGCAAGGCAAACGCGGGGATCCGTTAAAACCGCGACGCGGATAAACTCCCTCGCCCGTCGGTCGTCCCCGAGCATCTCCCCGACCTTCACCGTCAGAGCGAGGAGCCGTTTCGCCATGATCCGCCCCGGCCGGGCCCTGCCGAAAAAAAGGAAGGTTTTGGGCCGCTGGGGCCGGTCGGGGGAATTTTTCAGCTCCAGATAGAGGGAAAGAATGTGCAGAAGGTTCAAGAGCTGACGCCGGTATTGGCAAAAGTCCCCGGCCTGAACGTCGAAGAGGGAATCGGGATCGAGAAAAAAGCCGCCATTTTCCGCAATTCTCTTTGAAAGGCGACACTTGTTCTCCCTTTTGACACGGTTTAAGCTCTCAAGAAAGGCCGCGTCCTCCCGGAAGGGGAGCAAATCCCGCAGTCGGGTGCCGTCAAGAAGAAAATTCTCCCCGATGGCGTCGGCAATCGACGCTCTCAGCGCCGGATTGGCCCGGCAGAGCCACCGCCGGCAGGAAATGACCCCCGTCACGTCGGGGAGGCGCGGAATCCCCGACCCACGCGAATCGCAAAAATGCCCTTCGGAGGGCCGGGCGGCGCGGCACGTAGAGACGACGCTCCCCGTATGAGCGCTTAAACGGCAGAGATTGAGCACCGAAATTTTCCCGTCCGAAAGAATCGCTCCTTCGCGGCCTCTTTTTCCCGTTTTCCCGAGCGCCAGAAGCTCCCGCCGGTCGATTTCCCGCACAATCTGATAAACCCTCGGGAGAAGTGAGGCAAACGCTCCCTCCTCCCAGCATTCCGACGCCTCCTCCCCCACGCGCCGGGCCGTGCCGGAAAGGCTCTCGCTTGTCATTTGCCATGCGCAGTCCCATTCATAACCGTATTCGTCGAGCAAAAGCCGCATCAGCTCCGGAATCCCGAGGGCAAGGCAAGCGCCGTTTCCGTGAATCGCTAGCCTTTGGGGAAGGCCGTCGAGGCTTCCCGTCCGGCTTTTTATCTCCTTGAGAATGCTTTGCAGAGAAGCGGAAACCAGCAGATACTGCTGGTGAAGGAGCCACCCTTCCCTTTTGCCGTCGATTTTCTCTACTCCGGTCTCACTGAATCCCCGACCGTCGCCGCTCTCCAAGGCCGTCCGGTCGGAGTGAGCGACTCTCCCGACCTCCCAGAGCGTCAGCCTGTTCACCGCCTCTGAGCGATACCCCGGGATAAGGAGATCCCGCGGAAACGCGGTAACCGCCCGATATCCTACCAGCTCCACCCGATAGCTCCCATCCCGCGCCCTTCTACCGACCGCCGCCCCGCCGAAGCGAATCTCCACCGCGTCGGCCCGGCGCTCAAGCTGCCAGATACCCTCCCCGCCCCGCCGCTTACAGGGGATTTCCTTCTCCCCGCCGCTTACCGTCCCCGGCTCCGAAGGGATAGCCCCTTTCAAGCCAAAGCCTGTGCAGAAAAGGCCGAGATCCGAGGCGGCTTCGAGAACCGCCGCCGCCCCGCCGGGGTCGCCTTCCCATGGCCCGGAATCCCACAGCCCGACATCCCACAGCCCAACATCCCTCGACCTGCCATCCCACGGTCTACCGTACCACGACCTGCCGTCCCCCGGCCCGGTGTCGGACTCCCTTTCGTACAGCCGATTCAAATCCTTCCCGGCCTCAGCAAAAATTTTCCGCATTTTCTCCTCCAGCCCGAGGGAAAACAGGTAATTTTTCAGCGAGGCCCCGGCGGAAAATTCCGTCGAAAGGATGTAGACCGGATTTTGCCCCTTCCCTTCCATCGCGAGGGAAAAGGCGCGGTTTTTCTGCAAAAGAAGCTCCTTTACCGCAAGGCAAGCCGCCCCATACGCCACCTCTTCCGTCGCTTTTTCAAGCCCGCCGCCGGGAATTCCCTCGCAAAGCCGAAACAGCCGCTCTCTCAGTGTCTCCTCCTTCATCTAAAGGCCCCCCTTTCACGGATTTTTATTCCCATTTTACGGGGAATCCGAAAAAAACAGAACCGCGCCCGCGCTCCCCCAAAAAGAGGGCCCGAAGGCGTTTCTTTCCTTCGGGCCCCACGTGGGAATGCGCTTTTGCGCGAATTCCCGTTCCTGTATATTCGATTTTCCGCTTTTTTGTTTTATTACTCAAACGAAGCGATAAACCAGTTGTCCTTCTTCCGGAAGGTCGCGTCGGGATTCGACATATCGGTTTCCGGCTTGTCCCCTTCCCGGTCGGAATTTACAAGGTCGAAAATCAGCTGGAGCCGACCTTCCTCTTTCAGGAGACTGCGCGGGATTGCGAGCTCGTAAATCACGCCGTTGTCAAACGTCGCCCGGTCGCCCACCGTTCCGTCCACATAGACCGCCGCCTTCACGCCTTCCGCCGCGAAATCGACCGCCTCGGCCTGCGCGGAGTTCGAGGCCTTGTAGACAAATTCTGTAATCCCTTCGTTCCCGACCGCCACGCGGTAGAAGCCGCTTGCGCTTCCGTCGCTCAGATAGAAGATGATTCCGTCGTCGGAGGTGAGCTGTTTATCGAGGCGCTCGCCGAGCAGATAGATATTGTCGTCGTCGTACCCGACGCGAACCGAGACCTGCGCCTGCGACTTACTGCCGCAGAAGAGGGCGTCGGTGTTGCCGTCCCATTCCGAGGTATCGGCGATGAGGGAGGGCGTCATCTTCTTTATATGGAGACGGTGATTCAGCATCATTCTCGCGATCATGATTTCATAGTGCTCGCTTCCCACCGTGATGACCGCGCTGTGGGAATCCACCGTCGTCGTGCTTCCCCACATTCCGGCGTCCTTCGACCAGAGCGTTTTTGGGTCATAGAAGGTCCGCGCCGTGCAGTCGGCCAGCCGGTAATAGAAGGATCCCGAGCCGCTGTGCTGGGTCAGAACCACCTCGCCGGAGGGGAACTGCGACATATAGGGCCCCGCAAGCGGGAAAAGGTTGCTCTGCCGATCGGCGGGGCCGGTCTTATCCATTCCGACGTCCTCGGCAAAATTGTCTGTGCTGTAGGCTATTGAGAATTTATAGGCGTTGGTCTGCATATTCCAGCTCTCGACGACAAGCGTCATCGTGCCGTTGTTGAGAAGGAGCGGAACCGGCATCTGATCGTTGTAGCGCTTGATTCCCAGCTCGTCGGTGAACATATACTGCCGCATCGCGTACTGCGGAATATAGGGCGCTCCGGTTACGTTCGGCTCCCACGTCTTCCCACCGTCCTTTGAGCGGACGCATCCGGCGCCTCCCGAACGGTGGTCAAAGTTCGGGCTGGTTTCGGAGCCGTACTGATAAAGGGTCGGCGCGATACAGGTAAAGAAGGCCACGATTTCGCCGTTATTTCCCTCGATGATCGACGGCTCCCAGTTGGTTCCGACGTAGATCACCTGCTCCTCGCCCCACGTCTTGCCGTTGTCCTCCGAGAATTTCACGCAGACGCCGTGAGGCGCGATCGCCTTCTGATAAGAGGCGCCGGCGCGGTAGGAGGTGATCGCCACCAGCCGTCCGTCCGACAGGACACAGGCGTCAGGGGTCATGTAGCATTTCGTGTCGGCAACGCCGTTCACCGTGATCGGTGTCGCCGCAAAGAGAACCTGCGGCCTCGTCCATTCAACACAATCCTCGCTGAAGGCGTAATAGACGCTTCCGCCGTGCATATTGTCGTGATAAATCAGGAAATAGCTTCCGTCGGCCAGAACCTTGATACGGGGATAATAGGCCTGTATGCCGCTCTGATTCTTTGAGGCGAGGGTATAGCTCAGCCGATAGTTCATCATCAGCGTGCTGTACTGCTCCTCCCCCGCCGCCGAGTCGAGGGGATATTCCGTCGTGTTCAGCTCGAGGATGTCATGAATTTTCCGTGTGATGTCGGGAAGGGCCGCCGATTCGGTTTCCTGTTCGCTTTCGCTTACCGAGCCGCTTCCCCCTTCTTTCCCGCATCCGAAGAGCTGACAGGAAAGTGTCGCAAGCATCATAAAAATCAAAACCTTTCTGAAAAAACGCATGAGTAAGTTCCCTTTCTGTGGAATAACGCCGCCCGACCGGTAAGGTTTCCCCCGTCGGACGGAAAGGAACGGCACGGCCCTGCACGGATTTTTTCTCCGCGAAGGCCGATGCGCCTGTGAAAAGCCGGGCGGCGTCCCCGCCGCCCGGTCCTTGCTTGTTCATTTGCTTTACCGAAGCGGAAAATTCCGTACCGGTGTTTTTTCTGCCCTTTGAGGACAAAAATTCCGTGCCGGTCGCCTCGTCCGTTTTTGACGGAAGGGAAAATTTCCGCCCGCCGGAGAGCTTTTATTTCTTCAGCTCAACCGTGCAGTTGGTGAAGAGATCGAACTTTCCGTCGCCGCCCTGGAAGTTGTCGGGCTGGGTATGGATGTCGCCGTCGGTATGCTCGTCAACAAACTCGTAATCGGTCACGTGAATGTTGGTCTGCACCTGCGTGTTGTTGTGCTGACCGGCAATCGCGCCGATGTAAACGCCCGCGCCGCCGACCTTTCCGCTCAGCTTGATGGTCAAGCCATTGATCGTGATGTCGGCAAGGATTCCGCCGCCCACGTTGTGAAGGAAGGCAGCCGCGCCGCCGGCGTAAACGTTGGTGGCATCCTCAGCAAGCTCAACCTCAATGGTTTCGTTCTCGATCGTAAAGTCCCGGGCCTCCGCCGCATAGGCAAGAGCGCCGAAGAGGCTGTAGTAATAGAAAGTCTTGAGGCTGTAGTGACGGGCGGTCTCGGTGGTCACGCGGAAATTCTTGATCGTGTGGCCCTGTCCGTTGAAGAAGCCACGGAAGGAGACGCAGGAACCGATCGGCGTCCAGACCTGATTGTTCAGGTCGATGTCGTTCATGAGAACGAGCTCTTGGTTTCCGAAGACGTCGCCGATGGTGATCCGCTCGTTCTCGTCGTATCCGGCCTCGTCGGAAAGCTCCCCGTCGCCGTTGGTGTCGTAAATCACCATGTAGTTGGGATCGTAGTAGATGTTCTTGCCCATACCGCTCATGTTGACAAGCAGGGAGAAGCCGTAGAAATCGTAAGCGTCCGAAATCTCATAAGCGGAGCGCTCGTCGCCGTTGATGTACCACTCAATGCAGCCGTTGATACCGTCCCAAGGCTGGGTCTTATCAAAGGCCGGGAAGTCGGGATTGGTCGGGGTGGAGGGCTCGGTAACGGCGTCGGTCTGCTCGGCAGACTCTGCCGGCTCCCCGCCCGTCGTTCCGGTCGGTTCGTCCGACTGAGCCGGTGTAGCGGCGGTGCCGCTGTCTTTTCCGGTCTCGTTTCCGTTTCCACTGCCTCCCGAGCAGCCCGCGGAAAGCAGGCAGATGGAGAGCATACATACCGTAAGAAGAAGTGCAAGTAATTTTTTCATAACCTTGGATTTCCTTTCAGATAATTCGAGGATTATTCTTACAAGAGGTTCCCATTCCATAAACGGGATTTTTCGGAATCGCGGGGGATTTTCCCCCTGCCGATTCCCGGCGGCTGTGCCGCCTTTTGCGGGAAATTACGGGCGCCCTTACCAAACCGCGCAAGAGGCCCTCCTGTCAGAAGGTTTTTCGGAATCGCGGAAAATTCTCCTGCCGATTCTCGCGGCTGTGCCGCCTTTTGCGGGGAATTACGGGCAAGCCCTTTGGAGGAAAGCGTTCGGCTTTCGGCCTGAGCCGTCAGGAGAGCGCCGCTTTGGCGATATACTCCCCGAAGCGATTGCCCAAGGTGACCATCGCCGCCGAATCAAAATGCGCGTTGTCGTTGTTCTCAAGATTCCACGTCAGATCGTAGGTCTGGAAATAATAGGTGTTGGACCGATTCTTCGCCAGCGTCTGCTTGGCGGCGTTGATTTGGACCGCCTTTTTCCAGTAGGAGCTGATGCCCCCCTGAATGACGGCAAGACCCTTCTCCGGAATGTTTTCCTTGAAGGTCTCCTCAAAGCCGTCCGCCAGCTTTCCGAACAGATCCCCGTACCCGGCGAAATTGGTATCCTTGTAGAAATCTCCTCCCCGCTCGGAATCGCTCTCCCCCTGCATCCAGCAGAAGGCGATGATTTCGGCGCGGGAGCCGTCCTTTTCAAGCTCGCCGATCGCCGTTTTCGTGAAGGTCAGCATCTGCTTGTAGAGGTTATTTTCCTCCGAGGCAAGATCGGGATTCCAGTCCCCGAAAAGGGAGGTCGCGCCGGTGGCGCACTTGATAATGTAAAATTTTTCGTCGGGATAATTCTTATTCAGATATTCCGCAACCCCGACCTCCGGGCCGAAGGTCACGTTGGAGGACTTCACGCCGAAGCCGAAGTTCACCGGAACGAAATGCGCGTTGGCCATCGCCGCCGACTTGTAGGGATTGTTGCTGAACATAATCGTAATGTTCTGGTAGCCCTTTTTCATTTCTTCCACCCGCTCGGCAGAAACCTTTCCCGCCGCGTCGGGGAGGAATTTGGCAAGGGAATGCCCGACGGCGTTGCTCTGTCCCGCCAGCACAATTACGCGCTTGACGTTTGTCGGCTCCGCCGCCGTTTCTATATCCGTTTCTATATCCGTTTCCGTCTCTTCCCCGTCGCCCGGCTGCGTTGCCTCCGGGTTTTCCGAAAGGGCCGGGGAATCGCTTTCCCCGTTTCCGCCGTTTCCGCCTCCGGCACAGCCGAAGAGGAAGAACGGAAGGGAAAGAAGGAGGGCAAGCGTCACAAGAACCGCCTTTTTTCCTCTTCCCGCCATTTGTTTGAAAATTTTCATTTTTGAAATCAAAACCGTTCCTTTCCTGATTTCTCACCGGGGCGCCGTCGGAGGTTTTTGCGGGAACGGTCGGCAAGACCGTCGACCGTTCCCTTTTCAGCCTCTTAACGCTTTCCCTATTTTTTCACAAGACCTTGCGGCCCGGGACGTCCTGTTTTAGCGGGATTTTCTGCGCTTTCCGAAGACGTAGCCGACAGCCGCGCATCCGGCAAGAAGAATCACCGCGGGAAGGAAGGCGTCGCCCGTGGAGGGAGCGCTTCCGCTTCCGATGGCGGGGATCGTCTTGGAGGCCGTCTTATAGCCGCAGACGGTGCATTCCGAATGCTTCGAGCCTGCCTCGGTCTCGGTCGCTTCCTTGTCGACAACTTCTTTCAGCGTGTGCTTGGCCGTGTCAAGGGGATTGCCGCAGACGGTGCAGTTGTGCCAATGGTTCGTGCCATCGGAGGACCACGTCGTCGCCGCCGCACCGTGACCGACGGTCACCGAGCTGTCGGTGAAGAGGGCATCCTTGGCGGTTCCGCCTCCGCAGTCGCCGTAGAAGTTCTTTCCGGATTTCGTCACCGTAGTGGTTCCCTCATTGGTGACTACATAGCAGTTGACGGTAATTTTGTCAAAGGGCTGGTTGACAGCGTTCGGATACTGGCCGGTAACGGCGCCGAGGTTGGTCCGGCCCGCCGTCCGTTTGCCGATCTTCACGGTCAAACCGTTCACGGTTACGTTCGTTGCTTTCGCACCGTCGCCGCCGGTGCTGTGAATCATGGAGAGAACGCCGCCGATGTTGACCGTCTGGGAGGAGTTTTCAAAACCGGAGCCGGTGGCGTCGAGGGTTTCGTTCTGAATCGTCAGATTCGAGACGCTTCCGCCCCACGCAATGCTTCCGAAGAGGCCGAAATCAAGAATGCCGGTACCCTTCGGGCCAGTGTGAAGGGCGGTTTCGGGGGTAACGTAGACGTTGCTGATCGTGTGATTCTGTCCGTCAAAGTGTCCGCCGAAGGAAGCGGAGGTTCCGACGGGGGTATAGGGCTTTCCTGCGAGGTCGAGGTCTGCGTCAAGCTTAATCGAAACGTCGCGGAAGGAAAGGATCGGCGTGTCGTTGGAATCTTTTCCTTTTTTCAGCTCCTTGAGGCCGGCGGCCAGCTTATCGGCCTGCGAAGTCTCATAGAACTCCTTCGGGGAATCCACCTTACCCGAGGCGTCGTAGTAGATGTACCAATCGCGATGAGCTACCAGATAGGCAAGCCCCGCGAGGTCGGAGGCCTTCGAGATCGTGAAGGATTCCGCATCCTGATGCTCCGTGTACCAACCGATGGTGATGGTTTTTCCGTCCCAGACGTCGGGCTTCGGATCGGCTGCCGAGGTCGGCAGGGCGAAGAGTGTGACGACCGTCGAGAGGACGAAAATCAGTGCCAGAACTACGCTTAAACTTCTGTGTTTCATTGCTTTTTTCTCCTTAAAGATTTTATTTTTTTGAACCGTGGGGTTTCCCCTCGCGGGACAAAATTCTGTAATGATGAGACTTTTCAAGGAAAAGCATTTCCGAAAAACATTTCCGAAAAGCTTTTCCAAAAAGAATTTTTCAAGGAAAAACGCGAATTTTTCGGGAGCGGGGAGGCCGGGCCGTCGGGGTTCGGTAGGGCGTCCGTTCAGCCCCGCCGTCCCCGCTTCCGTAGGAGTGCCGGGAAATTATTAGAATTTCGGAAGAAATTCCTTTAGGGTTTCTAGAAGAAAGCCTTTAAGATTTCTTCTTTTTGCTCACAAGGCCGATAACGGCGATTCCGGAAACTGCGGTAAGCAGAACCGCGCCGGAAATGAGCAGGCGGTCGGAGGTGTCGGGAGCCGTGTAATTCGGGTCGGCCTCTCCGCAGACGGTGCAGACGCCGTCCTTGTAGCTGTGGGCGGTCTTGGCAAGCGTAACGCTTCCCTTATCGGTAATCTCTTCCTTACCGTCGGCGACCTTGAAGTACTTGCCGCAGACTTCGCAGGAGTAGTATTCGATATTGCCCTCGGCTTGGCAGGTCGCAGCCTTGGCGTCGTGCTTCGTCAGGCCCGCGCCCTTGTTGTGGCCGGTGGCCTTCAGAACGACGCTTCCCTTATCGGCAATCTCTTCCTTTCCGTCGGCGGATTTGAAGTACTTGCCGCAGACTTCGCAGGAATAGTATTCGCTGTTTCCGTCCTCTGTGCAGGTCGCGGCCTTGGCGTCATGCTTCGTCAGGCCCGTGCCCTTGTTGTGGCCGGTGGCTTTCAGAACGATCTCCTCCGCTGTATATTCGCTCGTGCAGGTGGCGTCCTTATAGTACTTGCCGTCGCAGACGCCGTTTTCGCCTGTGCAGGTGTAGTATTCCGGATTGCCGTCCTCTGTGCAGGTCGGATCCTTCTTTTCTACCTTGTTTGGCACGTGCGTGTGCTTGACTCTGGTCTGCCCGGTCGCCTCACACTTGGTGCAGGTGGCAATCTCTTCCTTGTCGGGATTGGCGGGATTGTCCTTCCACTCCCACGTGTGCGCCTCGGCGGCGTTCACTTCCAGATCGCAGGTGTCGCAGGTGACCTTGTGGGTCTCACCGCCGTCGTTGGGCTCGTAGGACAGGCTGTCGTGCGCGACGGCTACGGTCTGATAACCACACTCGCAAACCTGATAATGCTTCGTGTTGTCTTCCGTCTGCTTCCATTCGGTCGGGTTGTGAGCGACTACGGTTTCCTCAAGAGGATTTCCGCATCTTACGCAGTTGTGCCAATGGTTTGTGCCATCGGAGGACCACGTCGTCGCCGCCGCACCGTGACCGACGGTCACCGAGCTGTCGGTGAAGAGGGCATCCTTGGCGGTTCCGCCTCCGCAGTCGCCGTAGAAGTTCTTTCCGGATTTCGTCACCGTAGTGGTTCCCTCATTGGTGACTACATAGCAGTTGACGGTAATTTTGTCAAAGGGCTGGTTGACAGCGTTCGGATACTGGCCGGTAACGGCGCCGAGGTTGGTCCGGCCCGCCGTCCGTTTGCCGATCTTCACGGTCAAACCGTTCACGGTTACGTTCGTTGCTTTCGCACCGTCGCCGCCGGTGCTGTGAATCATGGAGAGAACGCCGCCGATGTTGACCGTCTGGGAGGAGTTTTCAAAACCGGAGCCGGTGGCGTCGAGGGTTTCGTTCTGAATCGTCAGATTCGAGACGCTTCCGCCCCACGCAATGCTTCCGAAGAGGCCGAAATCAAGTATGTTACTGTAGTGGTGAGTCGCTGTTTCGGGGGTAACGTAAACGTTGCTGATCGTGTGGTTCTGTCCGTCAAAGTGTCCGCCGAAGGAAGCGGAGGTTCCGACGGGGGTATAGGGCTTTCCGGCGAGGTCGAGGTCGGCGTCGAGCTTAATCGAAACACCACGGAAGGAAAGAATCTGCGTGCCGTTGTCGTCTTTCCCGTTTTCATTCTTTCCTATAGTTTTTCCGTTTATTTCCATTAAACCACTCTTGTCGGCCTGCGAAGCCTCATAGAACTCCTTCGGGGAATCCACCTTACCCGAGGCGTCGTAGTAGATGTAACAATCGCGATGAGCTACCAGATAGGCAAGCCCCGCGAGGTCGGAGGCCTTCGACAGAGTGAAAGACGAATCGCTTTGATGCTCTGTATACCATCCGATCGTGACGGTTTCCCCATCCCAGACGTCTACCGTCTCAGCGGCAGGGGCGGGGTCTCCTCCTGCCTGAATCCCCATTGTGAAAGGAGCCGCGGCGAACAGAATCAATGCCAGAGTAACCGAAACCGCCGCAAGCAGCTTTCTTCTGAGCTTCTTTCCCATTTCCAAAGTCAAAACTTCCTTTCTTTACCGGTTTTCCCGGTTATTTTTCTTATCCCTCTAATTCAAGAGAGTTAAGTGCATCAAGAAATTGCGACATTCCGCGCTCCCACGCCTTCTGTCTGGCCTTAACGCCCGACGCCCAGCCGTAGTCGTTGTTCAGGATGTACGTGTAGATGAACAGCTGCTGAGCCGCCGAGGTCTGAATGGCAAACTGCGTGTAATAGCCCCAGTCCACCACAGCGCTCCGACGGATGATGTCGAAAATCGCCTTGCTTTCCGGCGTGGCGTCGGAATACTTAATCTTCAGGGCCTCTTGGAAGTAAGCAGGCGTGAGGGTGGTGGAGCCGACGCTGGCCATGCATTCCATCACGGCGCTGGCGAGGTCGGTATCGGTGCAGCTTCTCATAATGGAGTAGGTGACGTGAAGCATACGGGAGAAGGTGGAGTAATCGTCATCCTCCGACCACTTGGGAAGAGGAAGCGGAATAAGGTCTCCGACCTTTTCGCTGTATACGTCAACCGCGTCCTGGAACTCCGCCGTCGTGAAGAGCGCGCGATCCTGAAGGATCATTCCGCGGTCAAGAGCCAACGTTTCGGAGCTGTAGAGGGAGAAGGTTCCCGTGCACTGCGCGTTGTCGTTGAAGAGATGTACCATCCACTGAACCGCGTCGACGGCGTGGGAATTTCCGAAGGTGCAGTTCCCTTCCTTGTCGAGCATATAGACGCCGAGGCCGGCGGCCATCATCGTGGCATGATCGCGCACCGGAACCACAAGGCCTACCGTATCGATCTCTTTGTTGACGTTCGTCGGGTCGGCGATCAGGTTGACCTTCATGGCGTATTCCTTCATCGTCTCAGCCGTCCATTTTCCGTCGATGACCAGCTGTTCCAGCTCGGAAACGTCAATTCCGAAGT
>CANQQT010000018.1 GCA_947626065.1 uncultured Clostridia bacterium
GGCTGATGGCGCGGAATCGGCGTGGCGGGTGTGGCGCGGGTTGCGGGGGCTTTGCGCGGGGTGAAGAAGGGGCGCGGCGCGGGCGGTGGACGAGGTGGGCGCGATTTTCGGGCGCGGCTCTTTCAAATGCCGTCAGTCGGCGGTTTTTGTCTTCCTTTTTGGTGGAAGACCTCCGCGCGGGGCAAACGCGTGGGCTTTTTAGGCGGCGCGGGCGTGTTCCCGGGCCGCGCTTTGTTGCGTGGAAAAGCGGGCGCGGGCTGATGGCGCGGAATCGGCGTGGCGGGTGTGGCGCGGGTTGCGGGGGCTTTGCGCGGGGTGAAGAAGGGGCGCGGGGGCGGTTTTGGGCCACCCTTTTATATTTTTTTCACGAATCTTATTCGTTTTTGTGTAAAAGGGCTTGACAAACGGTTGAAAGTATTCTATAATAAGTTTAAACAGATTTAAAACATTCCGTAAAAGATATAAAAACGGCGGCTTGGACGGATTTTGACCGGCTGGCCCTACCCTCGCGACGGCGTGCGTCCGATTTTGGCGCTCTTCCTTCGATTTTGACCCGGCTTCCGGGCAAAAAATAATTCTTTTTTAAGGAGAAAAAAGAAATGAAACAGGCAAAAAAACTCAGCGTTCTTCTGGCTCTGACCCTTGTCCTGTCGGCTTTCAGCGTCTTCTTCGCTCTGCCGACCTCGGCGGCGGGCTGGGACGGCAAGCCGGATATCGGATGGTATCTGGCCGACCCGAGCAAGACGGAATTCACCATTTCCACCGCGGCGGACCTGCTGGGACTTTCCTACCTCACCAACGCTTCTTATGAGACCTTCCGCACCGAGAAGCTTCCGGAGGGAAAGACCGACAAGCTCTATGCCGACGCGAACGGCAACCTTTATCTGAAGGGCGACACCGTTCCCGCCGACGCGAAGAGCGTGGACATCCCCGATCACTTCACCGACGTGACCGTGAAGCTTGCCAACGACATCGATCTTGAAAACAAGGCGTGGATGCCGATCGGATCCTTCGACAAGGGGACATTCCTCGGTACTCTTGACGGAAACAACAAGACGATAAAGAACATTTCCATCGACAGCAAGGACGTCGTTATAGGTACCAGTACCCGTAAGACCGTCGGCTTCTTTGGATATATGGAAGGCACCGTGAAGAATCTGACGCTGGATCAGGTTACCATCAAAGTGACGACCGTTGCGGAAGGCAACACCATGGTGGGCGGCATTGCCGGTTCCTTCCATGCCCCGAGAATCGAACACGTCACCCTGAACAATCTGAAGGTTACCTTTGATGATCAGTCGAATAAATTCAACCCCCGCGTCGGCGCTCTGGTCGGCTACTGCAACGTGGAGACCTCCGCGGGCTACGGCGTTGATAACGGCGCCGTTCTGAACAACATTCACGACGTTGTTTTCAACGGAATTACCGTGGAAGGTCTGGGAGAAGGGCGCGGCCTTTCTTCCGGCAACAAGATTGTCGGTTCTAACGGAGACGCCGCTACTCGTCTTGAGGGCTTCTTCTTCGCCAAGGACTGCAACAACAAATCGAGCCTCGAATACACGGCTCCCGCGGATCCTCCTGCAAGCAGCGAATCGGAAACCTCCAAGACACCTTCCGGCGGCAGCACGTCCAGCCCCTCGACCAGCGACTATCTCTCACTTGCCCTCGCGGCCTCAATTCTCGTCGGCACCGCTCTCGTTGTCACCAAGAAGAATCGTCACTGATTTTTCTCCGACAGCTTCCCGTTCGGAGTCCCGCTTCGGTGCGAGAAACACTGGGCAAATCCGCTGACGCGCCCTTTTGTGGGCTTTCTTCGGGAAAATAACTGAGGCAGTTTACCCTTCCCCCGGCGGCTTTTAGCCGCCGGGGGATTTTTATATGGGGATAAGGGCGTGGGGGCTTTTGTGTGGTGGGGGCGGGGTAAAAAAAGCAAGAAAGTGCGGCGGGGATTCATGGCGGTACGCACGGCGTGGAACAAAAAAGCCCCTGCCGAGGTGCCGGGTACGGCTTTGGGGGCGCGGGGTATGGGTGGCTTGCGCGGCGGGTGAAACGGGTATGGCACAAAAAAGGCCCCTGCCCAAGCGTAGCATCGCGCGTTTTCACGCGGAGCATTAACACTTGAGCAAGGGGGGGGAAACTATTAAAGCTCTTTTTCCTTGAAGCGCTCCTTCGGCATCCGGCAGATCGGGCAGCGCCAATCGTCGGGCAGCTCCTCGAAGGGCGTTCCTGCGGGAATTCCTCTCGTCGGGTCTCCGACCGCGGGGTCGTACTCATATCCGCAGACCGAGCAGGCGTATTTCTTCCCCTTCGGCGGCTCGGGCGTCGGCTCCTCCTCGTTCTTTTTATCTCCTACGGCCTCGGCGAAGGCTTTTCCGTATTCCCGGCAGGCGCTACGCGCCTCTCCGTCGGGCGCCCATTTGACGCGGATTCCCTCATTCACCATCTCAAATCCGCTTTCTCTCAGGTGCTCGGTGATCTGTCCCGGCGCGTCTCCGCTCCATCCGTAGCTTCCGAAGGCCGCCGCCTTCTTATTCCGGAACCGGAGGCCCCTCATCATCTCCAGCATCCCCGCGATGGCGTAGGTGCACCCGTAATTGACGGTAGGCGATCCGACGAGCACCGCATTTGACCGGAAAATTTCGGTCAGAATATCGTTTTTATCGTCCTTCACAGCGTTCATCAGCTTGACGGTCACCGTGGGATCGGCGCTTCCGATTCCCTCGGCGATGGCCTCCGCCATGGCGCGTGTCGATCCCCACATCGAATCGTAGAGGATTGTGATCCGGTTTTCCGGCTTCCCTTCCGCCCACGCGCGGTATTTTTCGAGGATTTCCTTCGGCTCGTCCCTCCAGAGGACGCCGTGGCTCGGGGCGATCACCGCAATCGGCAGGGTCATCGCCTCAAGCTCCTTCAGCTTCCGCGCGACGTTCTGCGCGTAGGGGTGCAGGATGTTGACGAAATACTTCTCGGCCTCATACATGAGCTCTCCCTTGTCGACCGTGTCGCTGAACAGTCCCTCGGCGGCGTAGTGCTGGCCGAATCCGTCGGTGGAGAAGAGGACTCCGTCCCCCGACAGATAGGAAAACATGGTATCCGGCCAGTGGAGCATCGGCGCCTCGATAAAGGTGAGCGTCGTCTGTCCCAGCTCCAGCTCATCCCCCGTCTTCACGGTGACGAAATTCCAATCCTCGTGCCAGTAGCCCTGTAAAATCTCCTTGCCCTTTGCGGTGCAGTAGATAGGCGTTCCGGGGATCCTGCGCATCAGCTCGCGGAGGGCTCCGCTGTGATCGACCTCGCTGTGATTCATGACGACGGCGTCTATGCTCGCAAGATCGATCTCCTCGCTCAGCCTTTCCACAAACTCCTTATCGTAGGGCCCCCAGACGGTATCGACCAACACCGTCTTCCGGTCTCGGATGAGGTAGGCGTTATAGCTTGAGCCTCGGTTCGTCGACAGCTCGTCTCCGTGGAAGCGTTTCAGCTCCCAGTCCACCTTTCCTACCCACGTTACGTGCTCGCTTACTTTTTTCTCCATAAGTCACAACCTCCTTTGCGGCAGAGCCGCCTTTCATTGACTGGATAAAAATTCCGTGTGCGGGGGAATATTCCGGCACGGCGGGAATTTTGGAAATTTTCCGAAAAAAATCGGGAAAAACGCGGGAAAAGCGGGAAATTTCCAAAATTCCCGAGAAAATGCGGAAACGTCATGAAAATTGAATTAGGACGCGGAAAACCCGGGAAAATCCCGCCTCGCTTATTCTTCTTTTTCCGTCTCCTCGGGGCTTTCCTCCGCGAAGGTAAGACCGACGGCACGGTCGACCGGAAGCGAAAAGGCGATCCCCTGCCCCGGGGTATTCGGCCCGACCTCCCGATAAAGCGCGTGCAGAATATCTTCCTTCAGCTTCCCGGGGATAAGAATCAAAACGATTTCCTTCTCGGGGGAGACGGCGACGCGGAAGCGCTTTTCCGCCTCGGTATTCGCGGTTCCCCGCGCGTGCAGGACGGTTCCTCCCTGCGCTCCCATTCTCTTCGCGGCCTCCATCGCCGCGTCGCTGAACCCGGCGTTGACGATGCAGAAAATCGCTTGCAGCTCTTGCTTTTTCATCGGACTCCTCCCTTTCCGCTGTTGCTTAAAAACCGATAGACCGCCACGCCGATGACACTGCTCATCGGCACCGTGAAGGCGATTCCCTTCCCGTTTTTCAGGGTTCGGAATTTCTCCTCCAGATACCGCAGAGCTTCCTCCGCGATATCCTGACGGATGACGCTGAAAATCACCGCTTTTTCGGCGTCGGACAGGCCGAGCAGACGCAGGGTCTCCCCGCTCGCCGTTCCCTCCGCCGCCAGGGAGAGCTGTAGATTGACCGAAAATCCCTGAATCAGCGTCAGATAGAGGTCGGCCTTTGCGCGGGGGACGACGGACACGAGGAGCATGAGCTTCGGCAGGGCCTGGGTGGGGACGGCGTTCGTCCTCCGCTCCCCCGGCCTTCCGGCGTCCCTCCCCCGGTGCTCCTCCCCGTTTGGTTTGGCATTTTCAAGTATTCTTTTCATGGCTCATCCCGCCTTTCGGCGGTTTTTCCTTTCATTAACGGGGGCGGCGAGACGCTCTCACTGAAAATCGATGATCTGCTCGTCGTCCGCCGACAGAATCCTCCGGAAGGCCATTCTTTCGCGGAGCTTTGCCGCGACAATCGCCCGGAATCCGAGGAGCTGAATGGCAATCAGCGGCGTCATGGCGACGGTGGCGACGATTCCGAAGGCGTCGGTCAGCACCCTGTCCTCCCCCTGCGCGGTCATGCAGACTCCGACGGCGAGGGGCAACAGAAATCCGGAGGTGAGGGGCCCGCTTGCGACTCCCCCGGAGTCGAAGGCGATGGCGGTATAGATTCCCGGGACAAAAAAGGAGAGTCCGAGGGAGAGGAGATAGCCGGGGATCAGATAATAGAGGAGATTGAATCCGAGGAAAATTCTCAGCATCGAAAGCCCGACCGAGACGCCGATTCCCGCGCAGAGGGAGAGCGACATTTCCCTTCTCCCGACGCCCCCGTTCGTGATCTCCTCCACCTGCCGGTTGAGGACGTGAACCGCCGGCTCCGCCAGCACCGTGACGGCCCCGATGAGGAAGCCGAAGAGGACGGTCAAGATCGGGGAAAAGGCCGCCAGCTCCTTCCCCAGTCGATAGCCGACCGGCATAAAGCCTACCGTCACCGCCGTGAGAAAGAGAATCAATCCGAGGGCGGTATAACCGATGCCGACGGCCATTCTTGCCAGCGTTCTTTTCGGCAGGCGTAGGCAGAAAATCTGCAGTACCGCGAAAAAGAGGACGATCAGTCCCAGCGTGGGGAGAATCTCCCCGGCGGTGTCCAGCGCGGTTTTTCCGAAGGCCGACAGAATACTCTCTCCGATTTCATAGCCCGGGAGGCGGTACAGCGGATCTCCTCCCGACGCAAGCCCGAGGAGAAGAACGGCCAGCACCGGCCCCACCGAACAGAGGGCGACCAGCCCGAAGCTGTTTTCTCCGAAATTTCTCCCTCCGAGCGTTCCGGCGATTCCGACGCCGAAGGCCATCAGAAAGGGAACGGTGATCGGTCCCGTCGTCACGCCTCCGGAATCGAAGGCCAGCGGCAGAAATTTCTCCCCTCCCCTCAGCAACAGGGCCGCCACGAGGGCGAAAATCACCAGATAGAAGAAGAGGAGCAGGGCCGACAGCGGCTTATGAAAAACGGTTTTCAGAACCGACAGGAGGAGAAACAGCCCGACTCCGCAACCGACGGCGAGGATGAGGAGGAGCGGATTTACCGCCTCCCGAACCTGCGCGGCGAGAACCGACAGATCCGGCTCCGACACGGTGATGAGAAGGCCCAGCGCGAAGCAGGAAAAGAGCAACGGCAGAAGCCTTCCCGACCTTGCCAGCCCCGCCCCGGTATGCTCCCCCATCGGCGTCATCGACAGGTCGGCTCCGAGATTGAAGAGGGCGACTCCGAGGATCAGGAGGAGAGAGGAAAAAGCGAAAAGCGCCATTTCCCGGCCCGAAAAGGCGACGGCGGGGGTCAGATTCAGCAAGAAGACGAGGGCAGTCACCGGCAGCACCGAAATCAGCGCCTCCCTCAGCTTTTTTATCAACACTTTGCTCAAGATGAAACTCCTTTTTCGAGGCGATTGGAAATTTGAAGCCGCCGTCCGAGTCCTCCGGGGCCCTTCCCCGCCGGGCGCAAGGCCGGTTCCGGCGTGGGCCGTTCTTTTTTTACGGGGTGCAGGGGCGAAAGTCCCGGTAGCCGTTTAAAAACCGTCTGAAATCCGAAAGCCACCGCCCCGAAGCCGTCTGAATTTAGGGCGATCGGGAATTTGAAAGCCGTCGAAACCCGTCCGGCGCTCCTAAAACCTTCCCCCGCGGCCTCCGTAGGAGTGCCCTCCGGAGGATCGGCTCCCCGTGCTTACGTGCGTTCCGTGGCTTCCTCCGCTCCTTCCGGAGGAGGAGGAATTATGATTCTGCGGCTTCTCTCTCCTGCTCACGGTACGGTAGAGGAAAATATCCCGGTTGGCCGTCATCTGAAAGCTCCCGGGGCGCACATATCGGTTTGCCTCCCGGGAGGGCTTCACCGTCTTTCTTCCGTTCAGCAGTCCCCACACGGTAATTCCGGCCAGTACGCCTCCTCCCAGCAGGGAAAATAAAATCGTTCCAAACGGAAAGCCCCCTCCGGAACTCCGGGTGGGCGTCTTTTCCGGGAGGTTCTCTCCCTCTCCGTACTCCGGGTCGGGCTTCTCCCCTTGGAAATCCTCCAGCTCGAGGGCGAAATCCTGCGCCAGCGCACGGAAGGCCTCGTAATACCTTCCCTCCGCCAACAGTGGCGTCAGCTCCTCCTCCAGCCGGTCGAGGATGCTCTCCGGGAAGACCTCCTTGGCCACTCCGGTTGTCAAAAAATACCACTCCCGGTCGGAAATCGACAGCAGAAACAGCGCTCCGTCCTCAGCGTAGCCTCCTTCTTCATAGTGGGAAATCGCCGCCTCCCGCGCGTCCCTTCCCTCAAGGGATTCGACCGTCACGACGGCGAGGTCGCACCGGTAGGTGCTTTGAATCTGCGTTAAAAGTCCGTCAAGCGCTTCCCTCTCCTCCCCGTCAAGCAGTCCCGCCCCGTCGGAGAGCAGCGGCGCTTTCGCGGCCACGGGAAAATGCGCGGCGAGAAGGACAAAGGCCGTCAGGGTGAAAATCAATATTCGTGCGGCAAATCTTTTCACGGCGCGTCCTCCTTACGATAAGAAGAAGCGGAGGAGGAAGAAGGCCCCCGTCGCATAGAGGAATGTGAGAATCAGGAAGCAGAGGAGGACGGCCTTTTTGCTTACCGGCAGGTCTCCGACGAATTTCCCGGTCTGCCCGTTCATGGCGAAGGAATAGGTCTTTCCCTGCCAGACGGTATTGAGGAACCAGACGGGGCAGAGTCCGTACCTTACCTTTCCGTCGGAGAGGCGGATGCCTCCCGTCTCCTGCGTCACGGACACGTACTGTCTTGTGGTGTCGCGCAGCATTTCTGCGGCGGAATTTTTGATTCTTTGATTGATTCTCTCCCGGCAGACGTCGGCCGGCACGTCGTAGCGGTCGGCGAGGAAGCCGGAGAGATAGGCGGTCTGGAAATCGACGGCCTGCGACAGGTCGTAGGGCTCGATCGATTCGGTGACCTCGTCGCTGACGTGGGAGGAGCCGTCGGCGGGGACTCCGTCGAAGCAGGCTTTCCCCTCCCGGATCAGCGAATAATAATTCGTTTCCGTATAATCATAGCGGGCGTCGCTGTAGACCCTCATCGTCGTCGCCCGAAAGACCCCCGACATCTCAGCCTCGGCGTCGCAAAACCAGAAGGGGACGTAGACTCCCCGGATTTTGTCGAGGCGGCTCTGCTCCCGAAAGACCTTCGGCAGAAAGAGCTTTCCCTTCATATAATTCTCCAGCGCCCCCTTCGCGGCCTTCTTATCCAACCGGAAGGGGATGACGAAATCGGGTTGAAAATCCCCCGACAGCTGCCCCGTCATCACGACGGGACTGTCACAGAAGGGACAGGTGGTGGCGGCGGTCGTCGGCTCGCAGACAATCTCTCCTCCACAGCTTCGGCAGACGTATACCGCCGCTCCCTCCTCCCCGGTGAAGACCGGGCCCTGCGGGCCTTGATATTCCATGCGGTCGCCCTTTTCGCCCCTCAGCGCCTCGTCGTAGCTTTTTAGATCCTCAGGGTCGAATTCGGTGTCGCAATAGGCGCACTTCATCCTTTGAAGGGAGCTGACAAATTCGATGCTTCCGCCACAGCAGGGGCATTTATAGGTCAGAATTTGTTCGTCCATATCGCCTTCCCAGCTTTCCGGTTGCATAGATTCCCGGCCCTTCGCCGGGGTGTTTTCGTCTTAATCCTTCCGGTCGCTCTCGTCGAAGCGGTCGCCGCACTCCGGGCAGAATTTCGGCGGGTGAGTCGGATCCGCCGGCTCCCATCCGCATTTGTCACAGCGGTAGAGCGGCGCCGATTCCGGCTTTTTCGCTCCGCATTCCGAGCAGAATTTTCCTTTATTGCGGGCACCGCAGGAGCATTCCCAGCTGTCCTCCGGCTTCTTGGCCCCGCATTCCGGGCAGAAATTCCCGGTGACGGTCTTCCCGCAGCTACACCTCCAGCTTCCGTCGGCCGGTTTGGCCTCCGGCTTCCTGGCGCCGCACTCGGGGCAGAAATTCCCGGTGGCCATAGCGCCACAGGAACATTTCCAGCCCTTCGGGGCCTCGTGTGCCGGGGCGCTCTGCCCCATCGCGAAGAGGTTCTGCGCGTTGGCGCCTCCTCCCGCGTTCATGGCCATTCCCATTCCGAGAAAGCCCGTCATGGCTCCCGCCTTGTTTTCCGCCGCCGCCCGCATCGCGTCGGACTGTGCGCCGACCAGCGTGGCCGCCGCCATCGTGGGATCGCGCATGATCGCCGTCTGCTGGGCCTTCTTGATCATCTCGGCGTCTTCGTCGGGGAGCGTCACGGGGTTCAGCGCCACCGATACGACGCGGAGGCCTCGGATTTCCCCCCATTTGCTTGTGAGCTGGCGGTTCATGGCCTCTTCGATTTCGGCGTTATGGGAGGCGATCTGATTGGGCCGGATTTCCAGCTCCGACAGCCTTCCGAAGGCGGGGGCGAGGGCGCTGATGAACTCGGTTTTCAGCTGTCCGTCGATCTGCTCCCTTGTGAATTCCCGCTCGACGTTTCCGCAGACGTTTGCGTAGAAGAGGAGCGGGTCGGCGATCCGATAGGAATAGAGGCCGGAGCAACGGACCGCGACGTCGATATCGAGGCCGATTTTGCTGTCGACGACGCGGAAGGGGATCGGATTCGGCGTACCGAATTTGTTATCCATGATCTCCTTGGTGTTGAAATAGTAGACTCTCTGATCCTTCCCGGTGTCCCCGCCGTATGTAAAACGCTTTCCGATGAGCTTGAAGGTATCGAGAAGGCTCTTGCCGAGGCTTCCGGTGAAAATGCTCGGCTCAGTGGAGGAATTGTAGGTAAATTCCCCCGGCTCGGCGCAGACCTCGACGACCTTGCCCTGCTCGACGATGATCATGCACTGTCCGTCGGCGACGGCGATTCCCGATCCGTTCGAGATGATGTTGTCGCTTCCCTTGGTGTTCGAGGAACGGCTCCCCGTCCTCTTCTGCCCCTTCGTCACAAGGACGTTACGGTCAAGAGAATCGCAGTAAAAAAATTCCTTCCACTGGTCGGCCAACGTGCTTCCGAGGGCACCGACGCCCGCTTTGATAAGTCCCATTACAGCTTCCTCCCAAAATAAAATTCATTTTCTTTTTCCGCCGACAGGCGGGAAGGCGGCGCCCTCCCGGCGGAGAAGCGCTTTGGCCTTCTCTTCTATTATAGCAGAATCCGCCGGAATTTTCAATACAAATTTCTCTTTTCAGAGGGAATTTTTCGCTTGCGCAGCGGGGGTTTTTACAAAAACCGACAAGTTTACAAAAAATCTCTTGCGTTTTCCGGCGCAATATGCTATACTAAAGAAAATTTTGTCGGCGGTGGGGCGACGTTCCCGGGAAATCGTGCCGTCGGCAAAAAGCGGCTCGGCGCGGGCTTGGCCGGTTCTAAAAAGCATTTTACGGAGGTTTTCATGAAGGTGTTTTCTCCCTCTCTCAAGCGTCTCCTCATCGCGCTCGCCTCACTTGCGCTTCTCTGTCTCCTTCTCGCCGCCGTTGGGGCGCGTCTCCTTTTCACCGGTCTTCCTCCGGGAATAGACGGGGAAACCGAGGCGGCAAGCGGCCCGATCTCCACCGGGGACGCGGAGGATGCGGAGGCGGCCCCTTCCTTCCGTTTCGGCTCGGAAAGCGCCTATTTCAGCCGTCAGGTCTTCGTCTGCCGTGTGCGGCCTGACGTTCCGGGCGGGGAGCCCTTCCTCTTTGCCAAGGGGACGGATCAGCCGATTATTCCCGCCAGCATTACCAAGCTCCTCACGGCTCTTTACGCCCTCTCGGCGATGCCTCCCGACGAAATCATTCACCCGGGGGACGAGCTCACCCTTCTTACCCCCGGCTCCTCCACCGCCTATATCCGCACCTTTCACGCCCTTCGGCTCGATATGCTTGTGGAGGGAATGCTTCTCCCCTCCGGCAACGACGCGGCCTATGCCGTCGCCGCCGGGGTCAGCCGCTATCTGACCGGCAATCCCTCCCTCGGCGGTGAGGAGGCGGTTTCCCTCTTCATGAAAAACGCCATGGATTATGCAAGAAGCCTCGGCTGTACCGGCACCTCCTTCACCGCCCCCGACGGCTTTACCGAAACCGGCAACACGACCACCGCCTCCGATCTTGTAATCCTCTCCAAGGAGGCGCTGAAAAATCCGCTGATCATGCAATACGCCGGGACAGTGAGCGACACGGTCACCTACGCGAGCGGGCACATCATGACTTGGAATAACTCCAACGCCCTGATCCGCCCCTCCTCCCTCTACTACGATCCCTGCGTCACCGGGCTGAAAACCGGCTCCCTCACCGACTCCTATTCGATTCTCGTCTCAGCGGAGATTTCGGGGGAAACCTACCTGATCGGGGCCTTTGATTCCGAAACCTCGGAGGGGCGGTATTTCGACGTGAAGCGGATTCTTTCGATTCTGAAAAACGCCTGACGCGGAAAAAGCGGTTCTGAAACGGCCCGCCGCTACGCGTCAAAAGCAAAACAAACCCCGCCGGACGGGGGCTTTCTTGCGGGAAGCCCGACCTGTCGGCGGGGGATTTTTCTTTGTTCGCGAGATTGTTCGCGGGGATTTTTGGCGCCCGGCGGCGGGAAATTTTTCTCACTGCGGGGATTTTGGCGTCGGCGGGGACTTTGGAGCGGTTATCGCGGGGGCACGGCAAAAATTCGTGCGCGGTTATGGAAACGGCCCGGCGGCGGGAGTTACCCTCTCACAATCTCCTCCCGGAGTGCGGCGACGGCGACGCGGACGACGTTTTCGGTATCGGTGGAGGCTTCGCCTCCGTAGTTTACTTCCGATGCTTCCAGTACAGTCTGCGTCTCAAAACCGTCGCACCTCTTTCGACACCCGGTCCTCGGGCAGAAAGCCTTGAAGCCTTTTCAATTCCGTCGGCATATCGTCGAGGCGACTTACACGTTTTCGGAAATCGTACAAGCTCTCTTCTTCACTTATGCCGACGTCGATCCTTCGAGAGTCGACGATCGGAAATTCTCGGATTTCAGATACGTGCAGGACATCTGCCAACGGGTAATACGCCTGTCCATCCCGCCAAACGCAGAGCCACGCCGAACAGGGTGATATCAGATAATCGCCTCCATGCAAAAAATAGCACCGGTCAACATAGAAATTTTCAATTTTGTACCCCCCAATGTGCTTCATATATGTAAAATACCAATCGAAATTGAAACGAACCTCATAGTCCCGAAATGGTTCGGTCCACGAATAATCCCGCACACTTTCGAAAATACGGCAAAAATCAATATTATCATTAATGTATGTAACTCCGAAGGTCCAATCGACCCCTCGTGTTTTGCTGTACCACATATCCAGCGACATTGCAGAAAGATTCTCATCTTCGACGATTTTCTCGACCTGCCGCATCGCCTCGCTCACCTTCACACCCGGCATAAGCAGCATGGTATCGTCCGCATCGATGTTCCAGAAGCGATTGGCCCCAATCCTCCGCGCATGATAAAAGGTCGTCATATGCGCATATGCCGCATTTCTCCATCTCTTCGACGTGTATAAGAATTTTGCCCGGCGCCGTAAGTGCCATTTCATACTGGCGATAAACGGGATATCACCATGCTCAAAAACACACTTTTGCAGAATCTCCCTTTCTAATTTTCGATCATCACAGAGAAAGTAGAATTTATACCCCCCCCGGCCGATTGCAGGGCATCCAGCCAGCCCTGAATACAGGGAATCGTGTATGGCGCACGGCGATTGACCTTCAAGTAGACCACGCATGGATTCAAATTCTTTCCATCACGCCGAACGCGCTCTCGCTTTCCTTTTTCGTAGGTAGCAACGGTCCGGTCAAAAAGTCGGAACTTCAGGACCACCCGCTCGGCTTCGACCGTTCGAACCCGAATCACACCGCTTCCAAAAAACTTCAACAATCCTTTGTTAAATAATTTAAGAACACCTCTCATTATTACGAATAATCCTTTCCGCTGCGTGGAAGGCACAAAAGAACACAAAAAAATTCCGTGCCGTTACGCAGCATTCAAAATTTAATGATAAATCTTTATCTCAGTTACAAATATCCGTCGGATCTGTAACTATCATACCGCGGATCCTGTCCACGGTCGAAATTACCCTCTCGCAATCTCCTCCCGGAGAGCGGCGACGGCGACGCGGACGGCGTTTTCGGTATCGGTGGAGGCTTCGCCTCCGTAGTTCTCCTCACTCTGATTCCAGACGGCGTGCAGCACCGCTCCGGCCCGGCAGCCCCTCACGGCGGCGACGGTGAAAACGGCGGCGGCCTCCATCTCGCTCGCCAGCACGCCGAGGCGCTTCCACGCCTCCCACTTTTCCTTCAGCTCCTCCCCGACCGGCATCGTTTCGGGATCGTGCTGTCCGTAGAAGGAATCCTTACTGTGGACGACTCCGATATGATAGGGGATCCCTTCCCTTTCGGCGGCGTCGGCGAGGGCGCGTACCAGCGAAAAATCGGCGACCGCCGGGTATCCGGGCGGCGCGTATTCCCCCGTCGTTCCCTCGGCGCGGACGGCGGCTGTGGCGATGACGAGATCGCCTCCCCTCACCTCCTTCTGCATTCCCCCACAGGTTCCGACGCGCATGAAGACCTTTGCGCCGAGCTCGGCCAGCTCCTCGACGGCGATGGCGGCGGAGGGGCCTCCGATTCCGGTGGAGGTCACCGAGACCTTGACTCCGTCCAGCAGGCCTGTGTAGGTGGTGAACTCCCGATTGGCCGCCACCTTCCGTGGCGAGGTGAGGTAAGCGGCGATTTTTTCGCACCGTCCGGGATCTCCCGGCAGCAGGACGCAGCGTCCGACCTCTCCGGGAGCGCAGGCGATATGGTAGCTTTTTCCGTTTACAAGCACGTTTTTCTCCTTTCTTCCGCCCGTCGGCGGGGGCGGCGTTCGGTTTTTACGGGGCGTCAGGACGGCGAGGTTTTACGTGGCCGCAGAAGGGCGCTTTTTTGCGAACAGTCGGGAAACGGCGGTCTTCGCGCCTGTTGGCTTTTCGGCGGCCTTCCGCGTTTTATTCTTCGTCGCCGACACGGAGCGCGGAGGCAAAATCCTCCCCGGGCAGCTCCTCCCCTCGCCCGAAGAGGGTCGCGACGGTCTTCCCGATATCGGCGAAGGTACCGCGAGTTCCGAGGGGGCCGGGGACAAGTCCCTTCCGATAGGCGAGAATCGGGACGTATTCGCGGGAATGGTCGGTGCTTTCCGTCGCCGGGTCGCATCCGTGGTCGGCGGTTACGAGGAGCAGATCCTCCTCCCTCATCCGGCACAGGAAGCCCCCCAGCCATTGGTCAAATTCCGAAATCGCCCTTGCGTATCCGTCTCTGTCGTTCCTGTGGCCGTACTGCGAATCGAAATCGACGAGATTGACGAAGCAGAGGCCGGTAAAATCCTTCTCCGCCGCCTCGTCGGTCTTTTTCATTCCGTCGGCGTTGCTCTTCGTCGGATTCCTTTCGGCAAGGCCCCGTCCGGCGAAAATATCGTAGATTTTCCCGACCGACAGCACGTCAAGCCCCGCCTCCGCAAGGACGTCGAGAAGGGTTTTCCCCGGCGGCTCAAGGGCGTAATCGTGCCGGTCGGCGGTACGGATATAGTTCGGATACTCCCCGACGAAGGGCCGGGCGATGACTCTTCCGACGGCGTTTTCCCCGGTGAGCAGCTCCCTCGCCTTCGCGCAGTAGGCATAGAGCTTCTTCAGCGGAATCACGTCGTTATGCGCGGCGGCCTGAAAGACGCTGTCCGCCGAGGTATAGACGATCATTTTCCCGGTTCTCCTCTGCTCCTCCCCGTAGTCCCGGATGACCTCCGTCCCGGAATAGGGGCGATTGCAAAGGGTTCCGATTCCGGTTTCCCTTTCAATGGCGGCAAGAAGCTCCTCCGGGAAGCCTTCGGGATAGGTCGGCATCGGTCGGGGGGAAATCACCCCCGCCATCTCCCAGTGCCCGGTGACGGTATCCTTCCCCGCCGAACGCTCGGCGGCCTTTCCGTAGATCCCGATGGGGTGGGGACAGGGCTTCCCGCCCTCGGCACCCGGGATATTGAAGAGCCCGAGGCGGGTGAGGTTCGGCGCATAAAATTCCCGCGAGGCGGCGACACTGCGGAGGGTATGGCTCCCTTCGTCCCCGAAATCGGCGGCGTCGGGGGCTTCTCCCACGCCGAAGCTGTCGAGCACGATGAGAAACACGCGCTTGATTTTCATTTCGGATCCTTCCTTTCTGCAGATTCGGAGGCTTTGACCCCTCTCTTCGCGAAGGTTCCCTCACCGCGTGAGGATTTTTTCAATCGAGCAGATGAAGACGTAATGGAAGTCCTTCGCCGGATAATTCCTTTCGACCGTTTCGGGGGCGAGGAAATTTTCCTCCCGGAACTGTCCGCGATAGAGCTTCTTCCCGGTAACCACCAGCTTCGCCTCGTCGAACCAGACGGCCCCGTCCTTCGCGACGGGATGAAGCCCGGCCTCCGCAATCTTGTCGCAGTCCCGCCCGCTCTTTCTTCCGCAGAGGGTCAGCGCGTCCCGGTGTCCCTCCTCAAGGAAGGAGAGGGTGACGACCTCGGCCTCGTCGACGAAGCGGAGGGTATAGCGCTGGGGGCGGATATAGAACTGGCAGACCGGGCGGCCCCAGAGTACCCCGAAGCCTCCCCAGGAGGCGGTCATGGTGTTCACTCTCCCGCTTTTGTCCCTCGCGGTAATCAGCATCCAGTCGTCGGCAATTTTGGTAAAGAGGTTTTCTTTTAGGTCGGCGGGGGCAATTTCCCTCCACCGTTTTTCGATTTCTTCGGCCATGGCGTGCCTTTCTCCGACCGGTATTTCCCGCGTCCCCCGTCGGCAGGGGCGCGGCGGGGCCCTCCCGTGCAAGCGAGAGGTTCGGCGCGTTTTTCGCCTCGTGGCGGTTTTCGTTGTGCGGCGCTTTCATCGTTAGCGTTTTCATCGTCGGCGCTTTCGTCGTCGGTGCTTTCGTCATTGACGCTTTCGTCGTCGGCGGTTTTCGTTGCGCGCTCCCCTCTTTCATTTTAACACAGCGGCGGGGAATTTGTCAAGGGTCGACGGGCGGCAAAATGCAACCGTTCGATTTAAATTTCCTTTGAGAATTTGCCGGGGACGGCATCGGCGAAAATTTCTTCAAAAAATCATTTACAAACGCCGAAAAAAATGGTATAATGATAAAATAGAGAGGTTTCGGATAGAAAACCGAGGAAAAATCCCCCCCAAACCCCTCCTCCGGCTATCCGGAAGCCGATTTGACTCCCGTTCTGAAAGGAAGAACCCTATGACCGAACCGCTGAGCGAAAGAACGCCCAAAAAATCCCCGCTTCTTCTTGCGGCGGTTGCCGTCGCCGTCGCCCTTTTCTCCACCGCTCTGACAACCGGCGGCATCTCCGCCGCGCTTGCCTTCATTTTCTGCGGCGGGGCCACGGCTTGGCTCATCGTCTGCCACGGCTGGCTGGCGGGGCTTGCCACGGCAATCCCTTCCTATATTCTCGGCTGGCTCTTCTGCGGCTCCCCGCTCTTTGCCGCCCTTTCCCTTCTCTTCTACCCCAGCGGCATTCTCTTCGCCCTCGTTTACAAGAAGCGGCTCACCCGCACGTTGTCGGTTCTCTTTTCCTCTCTCTTTCTCTTCGCCGTCACGGCGGGCTCCCTTGCCTGCGTCGTCTATCTCTCGTCGGGCTCCTTTACGCTGTCCGGTCTCCGGAGCGCCTTTCCGGAATTTTTTGCCAGTCTTGAGAACGCGATCCGGGAATCCTTCCGGATTACCGTGGCCGGGAAGGATCATCCCGCCATCAGCGATCAAAATCTTTCTTCCTACGTAACGCTCTTTATCGGCCTGTTTCCAGGCCTTCTTGCGGCGGCCACCGTCTTTCTCTCCTTCCTCGTCGGCTGGGCCTTCCGCCTCCTCCTCTCCCTGACCGGTCGGCCGCTTCCTCCTTACCGCGTCTGGGCCCTTCCCCATTCCCCCGTCGCCGCCGCGTTTTTCCTCTCCTCTCTCCTCGTGATGGCGGCCTCTCCCGACGCCGGAATCCTTTGGGAAATCGCCGTCAATCTCCTTCTTCTCCTCTTCCCGGGCTTCTTCTTCGCGGGCCTTGCCTCCCTCAGCGAAATCCGCATAGTCGGCGGCGTTCCCCGGCCCCGCATCCTTCGCCCCTGTCTCTTCTTTTTCTCGATGTTTACCGGGCTGATCGGCCCTCTTCTCCTCGCCTCCTTCTTCGGTCTTCTCGACAGCTTGAAGGTCGTCCTTCCAAAACGCACTCCCAAAGCTCCCACCCCATAAGAAAGGAGTAGCCGGAAACGGCAACGGATTCTATGCTTCAAAAAATCAAGGAGCAACTGCAAGCGGCGCGGCTTTCGCGCCTTCTCCCCCCCGCGGCGGCGCTTCTCTTCATCGTGCTTACCGGGGTTATCTATCGGGAAACCGGTTCCCGTTCCCCTTTGATTTTCATTGCCGCGGCCCTTCTCTATCTGATTCTCGTCCTCCTCTTCGGCCTTCTCTCCCGCTACGCGCCGGGGGCGATTCCCTCGGCGGAGAGCGAAGCTCTTCTCGGTGGAATGTCGCTCGATCTGATTGTGCGCATGAACGTTCCGGTCATGATCTGCAACTCCTCCGAGACCGTCATCTGGTACAATGCCTGCTTCTCCTCCCTTCTCGGCAAGCGCGACGCCTCCGGGATACGCTTTGAGACCTTCTGCGGCCTCTCCCTCTCCGAGCTTCGCAAGGTTCCCTCCGAGGAGGGGCTCCCTGTGGAATTTGGCGGGCGGCGCTACAGCGTCCGGTGCTATCCGGTCGTCTCGGGAAGCAAGCGCTACTATCTGACCCTCTGGGAGGATCGCACCGCGCTTGACTCCGCCCTCACTCAGCTTCGCGAGGAGGAAACCCTTGTCGCCTACGTTGTCGCCGACAACCTTGAGGAGCTTTCCCAATACGCCAAGGACGGCACCCGAACCGCCGCCGCCGAAATCGAGCAGGTTCTAAAGGACTGGGCCGAGGGGGCAAACGGCATTCTCAAGGAATATCAGTCCGACCGCTATCTCTTCCTCTTCCGTGCCGCCGAAATGGAGCATTTCATCGAAAAGAAATTCGACGTTCTCGACCGCATCCGTGAAATCCGCGTCGGGGAGAGCAGTCTTTCGGTCACCGTTTCCATGGGCATCGCCCAGACCGGCGGCACCCTTGCCGAAAAGGAGCGCGTGGCCGCCGAGGCCCTCGACATGGCGCTTCAACGCGGCGGCGACCAAGCCGTCGTCAAGAACGCCAAGGGCATGGAATTCTACGGCGGGCGGACGCAGACGGTACAGAAGCGGACGAAGGTACGCGCCCGCGTCATCGCAAACGAGCTGGCGGCCCTGATTTCCGGCAGCTCCCACGTCATCATCATGGGCCACCGCGCCCCCGACTTCGACTGCATCGGCGCCTGCGTCGGCATTGCGCGTCTTGCCTCCTTCTGCGGCGTCGGCTTCCACATCGTCGTCAACCGCCGGGATCCGAACTTTGAAAAATGCCGCCAGCGTCTTGCCGGGATTCCGGAATACCGCGACCACGGCGTTTTCTCCGACGCCGCGGAGGCGCAGGAGCTGATCGGGAGCGACACCCTCACCGTCATCGTCGACGTCAACAACAAGGCTCAGCTTGAGGCTCCCACCGTCGCCGAGCTCTCCCATCGGACCGTTTATATCGACCACCACCGCAAGACGGCGGAATTTGAGGAGGCTCCCCTGATTTCCTACATCGAGCCGTCGGCCTCCTCGGCCTGCGAGCTTGTGGCGGAGATTCTGGAGCAGGCGGTTCCGACGGGGCATCTTGTCAAGGAGGAGGCCGACATCATGTACTCCGGCATTCTCCTCGACACCAAGCAGTTTACCCGCAACGCCGGGGTGCGTACCTTCAGCGCCGCGCTCTATCTGCGCGGGGAGGGCGCCAATCCCGCCAGCGCTCAGACCCTCTTCAAGGCCGATCTTTCCGACTTCATTTCGGAGGCGAAATTTGAGTCCAACGTCATTCTCTACCGCCGCATGATGGCCATCTGCTGCAGCGACGGGGAGAGCTCCGACCCCTCCGACCGCATTTCCGCCGCCAAGGCCGCCGACCGTCTCCTCACCGTCGAGGGGGTGAAGGCCTCCTTCGCGCTCTGCCGGATCGGGGAGAAGATCCACATTTCGGCTCGCTCCTCCGGGGAAATCAACGTCCAGCTGATTCTTGAAAAGCTGGAGGGCGGCGGCCACTTCGATTCGGCGGCCACCCAGCTGAACGGCAGCATGACCGAGGCTCTGACACGCCTCAAGGGCGCCATCGACGAATATATGGACGGGACGTCGGGGCAAGGGTCTGCGCGGCCCGACGAGCATCCGGCGTAACGGGGCCGGCGGCGGTTCGTTTTAACAGGCCACAGTCGGTGAAAATCCGGTGTGACGGTCCCGGCCCGGCGGCGGCTCGTTTTAACAAGCCACAGTCGGCGGAAATCCGGCGTGACGGAGCCCGGCCCGGCGGCGATTCGTTTTAACAAGCCACAGTCGGCGGAAATCCGGCGTGACGGAGCCCGGCCCGGCGGCGGCTCGCTTTAACAGGCCCGGTCGGCGACCGTCCGGACAAGTCGGCCCGGCGCGTGCCTGTTTCGAGCGGGCCTCTGCGGGTAGGCCGTCCGGCGCGGCAAGGTTCTCGTTTCCCGGGTGCGAAAATTTTTCAAGCATTTCCGGCGTTTTACGCGCCATATTCACGATTTTTTATACCGAAAGGACACCATCATGAAAGTCATTCTCACTCAGGACGTGAAAGCACAGGGGAAAAAGGGCGATCTCATCACCGTTTCGGAGGGCTACGCCCGGAACTTCCTTTTTCCGAAAAAGCTCGCCGTGGAGGCCGACGCCAAGGCCATGAACGAGCTGAAAAATCAGGAGGCCTCGAAGAAATTCCGCCTCGAAGCCGAACGTGCGGCGGCGAAGGAAACCGCCGACCGGCTCTCCTCCGTCACCGTCGTGATCCCGATGGCTCACGGCGCCGACGGCCGTCTCTACGGCTCGGTCACCTCGAAGGAAATCGCCGAACAGCTGAAGGCTCAGCACGGCATTGAGATCGACCGCCGCAAAATCGTCATGTCGGAATCGGTCAAGGCCTACGGCGTCTACTCCTTCGACGTCAAGCTCTTCCCCGACGTCGTCGGCAAGCTCACGGTAAAAATCGACGGATAAGCGCCCCCTGCCGAAAGGCAAATCCGATGAAAAGGAAGACCGCGCCTGCCGCGGCAGAAGGCTATGGATACAGCATCCCCCGATCTCATCAAAAAGCTCCCCTTCTCTCTTGAGGCGGAGCAGTCGGTTCTCGGCTCGATTCTCATCGATCCGGAATGCTTTCCCGATATCGCTTCCCTTCTCAAGGGAGAGGATTTTTATCTGAAATCCCACGAGCAGATTTACCTTGCCATGCAGGATCTCTTTCTGCAAAACCGCACCATCGACCCGGTCACCCTGATCGACACCCTCGTCCGGCGCGGCATTTACGGCGGGGACGAGGAGAGTCGGAAATACGTCACCCTCCTCGCCGAAATCGTCCCGAGCGCCGCCAACGTCAAGGATTATGCCTCCATCGTGCGGGACAAGAGCCTTCTCCGTCGCCTGATCGACGCCTGCGGGGAGATCACCGAGGAGGCCTATGCCGAGCAGGACGACGTCACCCATCTTCTCGACTCGGCGGAACAGCGGATCTTCTCGATCGTTTCCGGCAACGAGACCAAGAGCTTTACCCACATCCGGGAGGCGGTTCTCGCCAACTACGAGCATCTACAGCTTTTGAAGACCGACCGGGAGGCCGCCATCGGTCAGCAGACCGGCTTCTCCGACCTCGACCGAGTTCTCGTCGGCATGGCGCCCGGCGACCTGATTCTCATCGGGGCCCGTCCCGGCATGGGAAAGACCAGCTTCGCCATGAACGTCGCCACGCAGGTGGCTCGGAAGAGCAAAAAGGCCGTCTGCGTCTTTTCGCTTGAAATGTCGGCGGAACAGCTTGTGGCGCGTATGCTCTCCAGCGAGGCTCTGATCGACAGCTACGCCATCCGCTCAGGCAATCTCGAAAGCGGCGACTGGGAAAAGCTGGCCCGCGCGGCCTCGATGCTGAGCGAGTGCGAAATTCTCATCGACGACACCTCCGGCATCTCGGTCACCGGGATGAAGGCCAAGCTCCGCCGCGTGAAGAATCTCGGCCTCGTCGTCATCGACTATCTCCAGCTGATGCAGAGCGACCGTCGGATCGACAACCGCGTGCAGGAGGTCGCCGAAATCTCCCGGAGTCTGAAGCTCCTCGCCAAGGATTTGAAGGTTCCGGTCATCACCTGCGCTCAGCTCTCCCGCGGCCCCGAAAGCCGCACCGACAAGCGCCCGATGCTTTCCGACCTTCGCGACTCGGGCGCCATTGAGCAGGACGCCGACGTGGTGCTCTTTCTCTACCGCGACGAATACTACGACAGCGCCGGGAAGAAGGAAGGCATTCAGAACACCGCCGAGGTCATTGTCGCGAAGAACCGCCACGGCAGCACGAAAAACGTCAAGATGGGCTGGTTCGGCCAGTTCACGAAGTTTACCTCCCTCGAAGAGCGCACGGAGTAGGAAGCGGCGCGGGGTGCGCTGTATTTGCGTCCGTGTTTTGCGCAAAATAATGGTCGGGGCGCGGCGGGTTTGGTTCCGTATGCGTTCACGGTTTGCGCGGGGCGGTGGGCCGGGGCTTGCGGGTTTCTTATGGAACGGCGGCCCGGGCGGTTTCGCGTTTTTCGCATGAATGGCGCGGGGTGCGCCGTATTTACACTCGCGTTTCGTGCAAAATAATGGCCGGGGCTTGCGGGGTTCTTATGGAACGGCGGGCCGGGGCGGTTCGCGTGTTTTGCGCGGCGCGGCGGGTTTGGGCGCTTCCGCTGACGCGTTTTCTATATTAAAAGGAAGACAAGCCGTTCCGCGCACGGATTTTCCGGGGCGCGGGCCTTTTCCGGCGGTTTTTCCGGGAATTTCCACTTGAAGGAGCTGAGAACTTGACCGAGGCAGAAAAGACTGTCCGCCTGAAATTCGAGAAGGCGCTTTCCGACTTCTCGATGCTGCGCGGCATCCAAAAAATCGCCGTCGGCTTCTCGGGGGGCGCCGATTCGGCGCTTCTTCTCACGCTTCTTTCCTCCCGGCCGGGCCTTTCGGTCGCGGCGGCTCACGTTCACCACGGCATTCGCGGGGAAGAGGCCGACCGGGACGAGGCCTTCTGCCGGGAGTTTTGTCTTGCGCGGGGCATTCCCTTCTTTCCCTTTCACGCCGACGTTCCCCGTCTTGCCAAGGCCCGGAAAGCGGGGCTTGAGGAGACGGCGCGGGAGGTTCGCTATTCCTTTTTCGACACCCTTCTCTCGACTCACGGCTTTGACGCCGTCGCCACCGCGCACACCGCCTCCGACAACGCCGAAACCCTTCTCTTCCGCTTCATCCGCGGAACCGGGACCGACGGCCTCTGCGGCATTCCTCCCGTCCGGGGGGCTTTTCTCCGTCCTCTGATTCTCTGCACCAAGGAGGAAGTCCTCGCCTGCTGTCGGGCGCTCGGGATTCCCTTCGTTGAAGATTCGACGAACCGCGACACCGACTACACCCGGAACTACATCCGGCATATTCTCCTCCCGGCGGTGAAAAAGCTCAACCCTTCCTTTGAAAAAAACTCCTCCTCCTTTTCCTCCGCCATGTCCGCCGACCGCGATTATCTGAACGAACAGGCGAAGGCCTTTTCCTTTGCCGACGGTCGTGCGGCCCTTTCTTCCCTTCCTCCGGCCCTTCTTTCCCGCGTGCTTCTTCGTGAGCTTCGCAGCTCCGGGCTTTCTCCGGAGGGGAAGCATCTTCGGCTGGTCGCCGAGGCTTTGGCCTCCGGCGCGGCGCATCTTTCCCTTTCGCTTCCTGGCGGCGCCTTTTTCCTCGACCGTGACCAGCTTTTCGCCCTTCCCTCGTCGGCTTCTCCTTCTTTTCGTGAGGCCGGGCGACCGGACCTTGGGGAATCCGCCGGGGTCGCACCGGGAAACAATGGCTTCGCGTCGGAAATCAACGGACTTGCACCGGAAACCGACGGCCACGCGCCGGGAAACAATGCCCCCGTACCGAAAACTGGCGGGTTCGCAACGGAATCCGACGACCACGCACCGGAAAACAATGGCCTCGCGTCGGAAACTGACGGCCTCACGCCGAAAACTGACGGCTTCGCGCCGGAAACCGACGGCCTCGCGTCGAAAATCAACGGCTTCGCGCCGGAAACCGGCGGGTTCGCAACGGAATCCAACGACCACGCGTCGGAAACCGATGGCCTTGCGCCAGAAAACGACGGGCTTTCCGGTCAAGCCGGGGCGGGCTCTCCCTCCCGGGCGGGCGGATATTCCTTCCCTCAGGAGGGGGCCGGCGTTTTTCCGTCCCGTGGGGCACGGTCTTCCGGGAATTCTTCCCCTTTCTCGGCGGCAGGAAATTTTACCGTGCTTTCCCAGAATCCGGTAAAACTCCTCCCGGGGTTGACCCGTTTGGGGGACGATTCCGCCGTTTTTTTGGCCCTTCCGGGGGCCTCTTCGGCAAAAGATATAAATATGATGAAAAATATTTACAAATTATCAATACACGTTTCGGTTGATTCTGCTAAAATAGATGTGATTACGATGCGGGGAAGAAAGCCCGGCGACACCTTTTGCTTCTGCGGAATGCGCCGGAAGGTGAAAAAGCTCCTTCAAAGCAAGAAGCTGACTTTGCAGGAAAAGGCCTCCCTTCCCTTCTTCCTCATGGGGGAGGAGATCGTCTGGATTCCCGGCTTCCCGCCGGGGGAGGCGCTTTCCCCTTCCTCATCGGCCGACCAACCGGCCACGCTCTACTACCTTCGGGGGCGCTCCTCCTGACGCTTCCCCACCGCGCAAAATTGGAAAGGAAACAGAGAATTCATGGCACACAACAGCAGCACCGAGGACATCGAGCGGATTCTTATCGGCCCGGAACGGCTTCACGAAATCGTCGTCGACATGGCGGAGAAGATCGACGCCTACTACGAAAACCGCGGCGGGCGGCTCCTCCTTTTAGGCATCCTCAAGGGCTCCGTCGTCTTTATGGGCGACCTGATGAAGGCGCTTTCCCTTCCGGTGGAAATCGACTTCATGAAGGTTTCCTCCTACGGAAGCGGCACCTCCTCCGGCGGGGCGGTCAACATTCTCCTCGACCTCTACCGCCGCGACCTTCCGCAAACCGATATTCTGATTGTCGAGGACATCATCGACAGCGGGCGCACCCTCTCCTATCTCGTCAACTATCTGACGCTCAAGGGCGCGCGCAGCGTGCGCACCTGCACGCTTCTCGACAAGCCCGACCGCCGGGAGGTTCCCTTCAACGCCGACTGGGTCGGTCAGGAAATCCCGAACGAATTCGTCGTCGGCTACGGTCTCGATTACGATGAAAAATACCGTGCGCTTCCCTATGTGGGGATTTTAAAGCCCTCGGTTTACTCCAAATAACCCACCCAAACGAAGAGAGGAAACGGCAACAGGATTATGAAGAAAAATTACAGGCTTGCACTTTTTTACATTGTGATGACGCTCGGGATCGTCCTCGCACTCTGGCTGATGTTCAGCAATCTGAACCGGCCCGACGAGGTTCCCTACTCAAAGCTCGTCGAGCTTTTCACGACCGAGCAGGTAAAATCCTTCGAGGTTGACAAAAACAACCGCGTCATCATTGTGACCAAGGAAGAAGAAACGCTCTCCTATCAGCTCCGGGATTTCGGCGTCTTCTACAACGACTTCCGGGATCTGATTCTTGAGCAGTACGAACAGGGCATCATCGAGGAATACCAATACGAGCCTCTTGCCACGACTCCGTGGTGGGCGCGGATTCTCCCCACCGTCGCGGTTCTGATTCTGATGGTCGTCATCTGGTTCTATATGATGAATCAGGCGACCGGCGGCAAGGGCAGCAAGATTGCCTCCTTCGGCAAGGCGCACGCCAAGCTCGGTGTTGACGAGAAGCACCGCGTGACCTTCGCCGACGTGGCGGGGGCTGACGAGGAAAAGGAGGAGCTGACGGAAATCGTCGATTTTCTCCGCTCTCCCTCCAAATATACCAAGCTCGGCGCCAAAATTCCGCACGGCGTGCTTCTGATTGGCCCTCCCGGAACCGGTAAGACGCTTCTTGCCAAGGCGGTGGCCGGGGAAGCCGGGGTTCCCTTCTACTCGATTTCCGGCTCCGACTTTGTGGAAATGTACGTCGGCGTCGGCGCCTCCCGCGTCCGCGACCTCTTCGACACCGCGAAGAAGAGCCCCGCGAGCATCATTTTCATCGATGAAATCGATGCGGTTGGCCGTCACCGCGGCGCCGGTCTCGGCGGCGGACACGACGAACGGGAGCAGACGCTCAATCAGCTTCTTGTGGAGATGGACGGCTTCGGCTCAACCGACGGCGTGATCGTCATGGCCGCCACCAACCGTCCCGATATCCTCGACCCGGCGCTTCTCCGTCCCGGCCGTTTCGACCGTCAGGTCACCGTCAACTATCCGGATTTGAAGGGTCGCGAGGCGATTCTTGAGGTTCACGCCCGCGGCAAATCCTTCGAGGACACCGTGGACTTTCACAAAATTGCCCAGTCGACCGTCGGCTTCACCGGCGCCGACCTTGCCAACCTTCTGAACGAATCGGCGCTTCTTGCCGCGCGTCGCGGAAAGACGCTCATCGGCATGAACGAAATCGAGGATTCCTATATGAAGATTCTCGTCGGGCCGAAGAAGAAATCGCGCCTCCGCGACGAGAAGAGCCGTCGGCTCACCGCCTTCCACGAGGCCGGGCACGCCGTCTGCGCCTTCTACTGTCCTCTCGCCAATCCGGTTACGCAGATTTCCATCATTCCCGCCGGACGAACCGGCGGCGTCACCGTCATGGTTCCCGAGAAGGATATCGAATTCCAGACGAAAAATCAGATGTTCCAGGATATCGTGGTCGCCCTCGGCGGCCGGGTTTCGGAACAGCTCAATCTTGACGACATTTCGACCGGCGCCTCCAACGACATTCAGCAGGCCACGGCGATTGCCCGCAGCATGGTGACTCATTACGGCATGAGCGACCGCCTCGGCGCGGTTCTTTACGGCTCGGAGCACAGTAGCGACGAGGTCTTCCTCGGGCGGGATTTCAGCTCCGGCAAGAATTATTCGGAGGACACCGCCTCGGTCATCGACAGCGAAATCAAGGCCATCATCGACCGCGCCTATGCGAAATGCTCCGAAATTCTCAGCGGGCATTCCGACAAGCTGAATAAGCTCGCCGAATACCTCCTCCGCGTTGAGACGGTGGACAGCGACCAGTTCAAGGCTCTGATGGAGGGCGATCCCTCCTTTGAGGAGCTCGACGCCATTTCCGCCGAAAAGAAGAGAAAGAGCGAGGAGGAGAACGAGCTCCGCCGCCGCAAGGAAGAGGAAGAGCGCCGGAAGCAGGAGGCGGAGCAGGCTCGCCGTTCCGCCGAGATGCACAACCGCGACGTAAACGGCATGAGCGCCTACGGCCAATACCGCCGCGAGGAGGACAGCCGTCAGGGGCGCGAGGATCTTCAGAGCCGCTACGGCGACAACAACGACCGCCGCGATCCCAAATAATCAAACCGACCCCTGCGCCTGAAACGGCGTGGGGGTCTTCCTTTTCGGGGAGGCGGCGAGGCGGCGCGGCTTTTCCCTTTCGCCGGTTTTACCGCCGGCGCGGCGCTTTTCTATTCAAAAATCGGGCAAGAACGCGGAATATTCCGCTTCGGCGATTGACAAAAACGCTTCCTTGTTGTATAATGGAAGAAACAATCCTTCGACGGGGGTTCTTATGCTGAAAAAAGTTCTTCTTGCGGCGCTTTCGGCCTTCCTTCTTCTGACCGGGGTTTTCCTTTTCTCCCCGGCCCTTTCTGCCGCCGCTTCTCCTCTTTCCGCTCCCGGCGGCACCGTCGACTCCGCCGAGGCGCTTGTCACGGCTTTGGGTGGGGAGAAGGCCGCGGAGGTCAAGGACGGCGCCGTTCTCCTCCTCTCCGATATCTGTCTGAGCAGTCCCCTGACCCTCACGGGCGGCGATTTTCTCCTCCTCGGCGCGGGCTGCGTCATTACCGCCGATTTTGACGGAAGCTTTCTCACCGTCGGCGACGGGGAGTCCTCGGCGACTCTGACGCTCGGCCAGCCGACGACCACCTCCTCCGAAGACCTAATTTTCAGCGGCGGTGGCTCCTCCGCCGCCGGTTCGATGCTTTACGTCTGCCACGGCTCGACCCTCACGGTGCTTCCCGGCACTGTCTTCCGCGACTTCACCTCCACCGTGAGCGGCGGTGCGATCTTTTGCGAGGGAACTCTGCATTTTTACGGCGGCGTCGTGGAAAACTGCCATGCCCTCGGCTCCGGCGGGGCGGTGGCCTCCCGTGGGGAAGCGACCTTTTACTCGGGAAAAATCAGCTCTTGTTCGGCGGATCTCGGCGGGGCGATTTACAGCGAGGGAACGCTTGCCCTTTCCGGCACCGAAATCCTCTCCTGCACGGCCTCCCGGGGCGGCGGCGTTTTCAGCTGCGGCACCTTCACGCTTTCCAGCTCTTCCCTTTCCGACTGCACGGCGCAAAAGGGCGGCGGTATTTACAACAGCTCCGATCTCACCCTTTCGGGCGGACAAATTATCGGCTGTTCCTCCGAGGAGGAGGGCGGCGGGCTTTACAACAGCGGGAGCGCGACCTTCTGCGGGACGTATTTTGACTCCTGCTCCTCCCCGAACGGCGGCAGTGCCTTCAACAATGCGCAAATGACCCTTCAAAGCGGCATGATTTACGGCGGGCAGGCCGACGTCTGCGGCGGCAACCTCTTCAATTCCGGCAACGGCACCGTCACGATGGAGGGTTGCGGCATCGGCCTCGGGAAGGCCGTCTACGGCGGCGGGATCTTCAATTTCGGGACTCTGACCGTCAGCGGCGGCGGCTTCAACGCCAACAAGGCGGAGCTCGGCGGGGCGCTTTTCAACGCCGGGAGTCTGACCTTCGCCGACAAGGCGTTCGTCGACGACGGGAACGATCTTGCGATTCTTCTGACGGAGGACGGGGCGCACGCTCTTCGGATTGACTCCTCCCTTTCCTCCTCCCAGGTAGCGGTTCTGACCCCCGTCACTTCGGTGGAGGACGCCTATCTTCCCCTTTACGCGGCGGGAGAACGGCTTCTCACCGGGGATTTTGTCGAAAACGAGTTCGGCAAATTTTCGCTTTCCGACGGCGCGTGGAAGCTCTCGGCTTCGGGACTTCTCAAGCAGGAGCTTCCCTTCACCGAAACGCCTCTTTTCTTCCTTCTCCTTGCCCTTGCCTTTGTCCTGACGGTAGCGCTGATGACGGTCTGCATCCGTCTGCGCGACAGACGGCTTTCCCTCCGCGACACAGCAAAGAAACGATGAAGCCCTCGGCTCTTCCTGCCCAGTAAAAACCGGTCGGGGCCGGGGCTTTTCCCTTCCCGCGCGGTGTGCGGGGAAAATTCATGCGGCGGGGGAGAAAAGAGCGGCGGCGGGGTTGCTCTATCGGCGGACGGCAACAACACCGGAAGCGCAAAAAATTTTGTTGTGCGGCGCGGAGCGCGGCCACGGCAACAACGGTGCGGAATAAAGTCAGCGCGGCGCAACCCGGGAAAAAGCCGGGCGCGCGGGGACGTGTTATCGGCGGGCGGGCGTGCGGCGCGGGGGTTTGCGAGGCAAGCAGTCATACCGAACGGCGTGAAAAAGGCCGCTTGACGATGCATACCGACAAAGTGCCAACTGGCGCGGCTGTCCGGGCAGCGCAACCCTGAAAAAGCCGGGCGGCGCGTTGGCGTGTTATCGACGGGCGGGCAACCGTTCCGGCGGCGGGCGAGCGCGCGGCGTAGCTGTCCGGCGGCTTGGACGAGAAATCCGCGCGGCGGCTTCGGAACAAAAAAATTCAAGAGCGGCGGGCTTCCGCGCTCTTCGCATCTGTTTGACGTTTTCGGAATCCGACAGAAAGAAAGGTGCTTATTTATGCGTTATGCGGTCTCGGATATCGGCTCCAACACCGTCAAGATGACGGTCTACGACCCGGAAGACGGTCTCCTCATGCCTCTTCTCAGCCAGTCCCGCCCGGTCGGGCTCGCCGGGTATCGGGTGGCGGAGGACGGTCGTGAGAGTCTCTCCCCGGAGGGCATTTCCGCCCTCTGCGAGGTTCTCTCCGACTACCGAAGCCTTTCCGAAAAAATCGGCTGCGCCGTCTTCCGCGCGCTCGCCACGGCCAGCCTTCGGGATCTCTTCAACGCCGACGAAGTGATCCGCACGGTGCGGAAAACCTGCGGCGTCGAAATCGAAATCATCGGCGGGGAGCGTGAGGCGGAGCTCGGCTTCATCGGCTTCTGCGACGCGGCGGCGGGGCGCTTCAAATGGGGCCCGGAGGACGGGCTTTTCGTCGACATGGGAGGCGGCAGTGCCGAATTCGTCGCCATTCGCGGCGGGTGCAGCGTTTCCCGGACGAGCCTTCCGCTCGGGGCTTTGAAGCTCTATCATACCTTCGTCTCAGGGCTTCTTCCCACCGCAGAGGAACGGGAGGCGCTGGCCTCCCACGTTGAAAATCTCCTCTCGGAGGGGCTTCCGATTCCGCCCTTCGGCGGGGAGACGCTTTACCTCACCGGCGGCACGGCGAAGGCCATCGGCAAGGTGCTTGCCCGCCGCTTTTCCCTTCCCGCCGGGAACATGGCGGAATATTCCCCCGCGCATTTTCTCACGCTTTCATCGGAGCTTGCGGCGGGGAGCCCTTCCCTTTTCCACCGCCTCGGCGCTTGGGTTCCCGACCGTCTTCCGATGCTGATTCCCGGGCTCACCGTGATTTGCCGTCTTCTTTCCCGGGTGGGGACGACGCGGGTTTTTACCGTCTATTCCGGCATTCGCGACGGCTTTATGATTGACCGGCTTCGGAAGGAGCTTTGAAATGAAAAAAGAAGAAGAACGCTACGCGCCGGGAACCCTCTTTGAGGGCATGGTCTCTCTCCGCGCTCTGCTCTCGGTGATGGCTCGCGACGCGGCGAGGCCCGACGCGACAGTCGCCCCGGCAGAGGGAATCTCCTCTCCGGTGTTAGAACACGGCACTTTGGCGGAAGAAAATTCCGATTGGCAGAGCAAAACCGCCAGTCTTCCCGAGGGCCTTCCTTTGAAAACGGACTGCCCTCCTGAGAGAACGGCCTCCCTTCCGCCCAATCTCCCCGCCGGGCGGAAGATTCTCCGCGTCCTCTACGACCGCGACAACGCAAGAAAAAAGGCGGCGGAATACCGCTTTCTCCTCCACCGCGGGGAGGAATTCGGCTTCCCGGTCGAGCTTCATGCGCGTGAGGAAATCGACGGCATGGCGGTGGGGAGCTCGCACGGCGGCGTGATCGCCCTTTGCTCCGAGCGAATCCTTCCGCCCCTTTCCTCCTCCGCTCTTCCCGCGCGGGGATTTTACGTGCTTCTTGACGGGATTGAGGATCCCTACAACTTCGGCTACGCCCTCCGCTCCCTCTATGCGGCGGGGGTGGACGGGGTTCTCCTCGGTCAGCGCAACTGGATGTCCGCCGCCGGGGTCGTCTGCCGGGCCTCGGCGGGGGCCTCAGAGCTTCTCCCTCTCTATCTTTCGGAGGAGGCCTCCTGTCTTTCGCTTTTCCGTGCGCGGGGCTATCGGCTCGTCTGCGCCGACCGGGAGAAAGCGGTTTCCCTCTTCGACGCCGACCTTTCCCTTCCCCTTTTTCTTGTCATCGGCGGGGAAAAGCGCGGAATTTCGCGCACGCTTCTTGAGACGGCGGATCTCCGCGTGAAAATCGATTACGGGCGGGACTTTGGGGCCTCCCTCTCGGCGGCCTCCGCCGCTGCGGTCGCAGGCTTTGAGGTTTTGCGGCAAAATCGGAAATAACGGATGCAAAAAATGCGGGCTGGAGAAAAACGCGGTGCGATAGCTTCCGAAAAAGCAGGGAGTCATCCGGGTAGAAACACGGCAGCACGGCGGAAAACGCGGGCGAAAAAGCGGCGCGAGGGCTTTTCCACAGAAAACAGAGATCCATCCGGGTAGAAACACGGCGGTACAGCGGAAAAAGTGGGCGAAAAAGCGGCGTGAGGGCTTTCACACAGGAAACAGAGATCCATCCGGGTGGAAACACGGCGGCACAGCGGAAAATGTGGAGGCAGAAGGCAAGAAATCGGCGGTGCGCGGAAAAAATCAGCGCTCACGGGGCAAAACGAAAAAGCGGGCAACGCCAAAAATATCCTCCAAAAACCGCGCACAAAAGCGAGGCTTCCGGGAACTTTCGCGGGGCGGGAAGGGTATTTTCTGACGGTATGGGAAGGTGCGGCTGAAAGGGCGCGCCCTCCCGCTTTTATGCGGTGAATTTTCAAAAAATTCCAACCTTATCAGGCCGAATTCCCTCAAAAGCTTCCACCTTCCGTAGCGGCGCTTCCATACCGATCCACCCTGTCAAAGAACCGCAAAAAAGGCGGCACAGAAAGCATTTTCGCTCTCTGCATCGCCTTTTGCACTTACGGACGCCTATACGGCAAAGCCTTTGCGGCAAAATTCCGCCTCCGTTTCCGGGAGACCGTTTAAAATTCCCGTGCGGAATCGCGCAATCCGTTGGCTCTTCGCTTGGCGTTTTATTCGTCCGCCGCGTATTTGCTTACCAGATGGTAAATGTTATCGTCCGATTCGCACCAGATTTCGTCCCACTCCATCGAATAGACAGCTCCGAGCATCGACTTCGCGCTGACGATGTAATTGCGGTCGCGGTCTGTGAGAAAGACGTTCGCTCCGCTCTTCGTCATATCGGCGACAAAGGAATTGACCTCCGACATCGTGTCCAGTCTGATTTTAATTCTCATTTTCTTTTCCTCCCATGCATTTTTTTCATTTCTTTTACCATTATACACCCATTCCCCGCCGCTGTCAACCGTTTTTTGCCGACAATTTCCGCCGTTTCGGGTGCTTTTTGAGCTTTTTCTCTCAGCTTTGCCCCTTTTCTCCGATTCCCACGTATCCGGTTTTTTCGATCAGGCTCTGCCCTTCCTCCGACAGGAGCCACTCGACGAGGGTCGTCAGGTTCTCCTTTTCGTTATCGGCGCGGTAGAGGACGTAAAACGGCACGACCACCGGATAGCTCCGGTTCCGGATATTCTCCTCGCTCGGATACACTCCGTTCAGCTCCAGCATTTTCACGTCCTCATTCCCGACGATTCCTCCCATATAAAACCGGAAGGAAAAGGCCAGCGACCCTCCCGCGAGGGCGAGGAAGGACTTTCTCCCGATCTTTTTCTCTCCCATGAAGGCCTCGAACGCTGTCTGACTTCCGCTTCCCTCCGTCCTTGTGACGGGATTGATGACCCGCCGTGGGCCTCCGACCTGCGCCCAGTTTTTGATTTCCCCCGCGTAGATTTCCCTCACCTGCTCCACGGTGAGGCCATCGACGGGATTTTTCGCGTTGACGAAGAAGACGAAGGCCTCAAGGCCGATCGGCACGCTGACAAGGGCCACTCCCCTCTCCTCCGCCGTTTTTCTCTGCGCCTCGGAGGGCGCGGCGGAAAAGAAGAGGTCGGTTTCCCCGTCGAGCAGGGCTTCAAATCCCCGGACGGTGTTTTTGTACTGCATGACGCTGTCCTCGGCGAAATTTTCTCCGTAGTAGTTATCGTCGGAAAAGCTCCCTCCTTCGTAGGTGACGCATCCCTCGGGATAGAGGTTTTCGATCACGGCGGCATAGACCGGCACCAGCGCCGCCGCTCCGTCCAGCACCGGCAGCTCTCCGCTCAGCTTCCACGAGGTCTCAATCTTCGGCAGCTTTGACCCCTCCTCGAAGGGGAGGTAGCTTTTGACGTCGATCATTTGCGCCGTGTTTCCGCTCCCGAAGGTATTGAAGAGGCGACAGGTGACGAGCCGATAGAGGCCGAGGTGGAAGGCCGCGAAAATTCCGACGACGAGTAGGAGTACACCGATTCTCTTTGCTGTTTTTCCTCTCATTTCCTCACCACAGCTCCTTTCCGACAAACCAGATGACCGAGCAATGCTGATAGGCGTAGACCGCGTAGAGGACGTGGGCCACCGTCAGGGCGAGGCAGAGGCCGAGGACTACCCAGAACAGGGTATAAAAGGTTCTGTCTTTCATTCTCTCGCCTTCCCCTCACATATACTTAATGGACAGCGCGAAGAGAATGGCGATGGTAATGAAAGCGGCCACAAAGACTGCCGCGACGGCGGAGAAGGCGATCAGCGCCGTCTTTCGCTTTTTCATCTCTTCCTCCGCAAAGGTTCCCGGGACTTTCCGATTCTTTTTTCTTGCCGTCCGATACCGGAAGAGGCTGACAAAAAAGAGGGCGAGGGAGATGAGCGGGAGGCCGAAGACGCAGAACAGAATGAGATAGGGTATCAGAAGATCCATAAGAAAAATCCTCATTTCACATATTGATAAGGGCCACGCGAAGAGAATGACGAGGGCGCGGGGTGGCTCGCTTGTGTGGGTGGTCATGGGTTGCGTGGTGGCGCGAGTTGCGTCCACGGTTGACGGGTGGGTGTCCTTCCCGTTGGGGGTTCCGTTTTCAGGCGTTTTTCCTTTGAAACCGGGAATCCCACGGCACGGCGGTTCGTTTTTGGGCGCGTTTGCGCGGGCAGTCAAGGGTCGCGGAAGTTGCGAGGGCGGGCGAAGGTTGCTGGTGGCGAGTTTTGCGGTGGCGCGGGGTGATTCGCCTGTGTGGGTGGTCATGGGGTGCGGGGCAACGCGGGGGGGTGTGGCCACGGTTGACGGCGGCAGGCATGAAGAAGCGGCGCGAGGTTCTTTCCGATGGGATGGGGGAACGGGGCGTCGCTTTCTTCTGGCGTTTTTTTGTCTTAAGGCGGGTTTATTCGTCGTCCAGCTTCAGCACCGCCATGAAGGCCTCCGGGGAAACCTCGACCGAGCCGAGCTGCCGCATCTTCTTCTTTCCTTCCTTCTGCTTCTCCAGCAGCTTCTTCTTCCTTGTGATATCCCCTCCGTAGCACTTCGCGAGGACGTCCTTCCTCAGCGCCTTCACCGTTTCCCGTGCGATGATTTTCCCTCCGATGGCGGCCTGAATCGGGATTTCAAAGAGCTGTCTCGGGATGTTTTCCTTTAGCTTTTCGCAGATCTTCCTCGCCCTTGCGTAGGCCTTTTCCTCATGGACGATAAAGGAGAGCGCGTCGACGATCTCCCCGTTCAGCAGGATATCGAGCTTTACGAGGCGGGAGGGGCGGTATCCGCTGATTTCATAATCGAGGGACGCGTAGCCCCGGCTCCTGCTTTTCAGCGCGTCGAAGAAATCGTAGATGATTTCGTTCAGCGGGAGGGTATAATGCAACTCGGTTCGCGTGTCGTCGAGGTACTTCATATCGATGAAATTGCCCCTTCGATCCTGGCAGAGCGCCATGATGTTCCCCACGTATTCGACCGGGGTGATGATATTCGCCCGGACAATAGGCTCGGCGGCGGCCTCGATTTCATCGGGCGGCGGATAGTTTCCGGGGTTGTCGATTCTCACCGTCTCCCCGTTCCTTTTGGTGATCTCATAGATGACGCTCGGCGCCGTCGTGATGATGTCGAGATTATACTCCCTCTCAAGCCTCTCCTGCACGATGTCCATATGCAACAGTCCGAGGAATCCGCATCGGAAGCCGAATCCGAGGGCTGTTGAGGTTTCCGGCTCGAAGGAGAGCGCGGCGTCGTTGAGTCTGAGCTTTTCCAGCGCGTCGCGGAGGTCGTTATAGCGTGCGCCGTCGGCGGGATAGATTCCCGAGAAGACCATCGGCAAGGCGTGCCGAAAGCCGGGGAGCGCCTCGGCGGCGGGATTTTCAGCGTGTGTGACGGTATCTCCGACGCGGGTGTCGGAAACGGTTTTGATGGCCGCCGTGAAATATCCGACCTCCCCGGCGGCAAGCTCCTTCCCGGGCCTGAGTCCGAAGGGCGCCAGCGTTCCGAGCTCGACGACCTCAAAGGTCGCTCCGCTACTCATCATCATGACCTTATCTCCCGGGCGCATTCTTCCGTCGATGACGCGGATCAGGACGACGACTCCGAGATAGGAATCGTAATAGGAATCGAAAATCAGGCATTTGAGGGGGGCGTTTTCCTCCCCTTTTGGCGCTGGGATATCGGTGATCAGCCTCTCCAGCACCTCCCCGACGTTCTGCCCGGTTTTTGCGGAGACGGCGGGGCATCCCTCGGCGGGGATTCCGATGACGTCTTCGATTTCCCTTCTCACGCCCTCGACGTCCGCCGACGGCAGATCGATTTTGTTGATGACCGGGAGAATTTCGAGGTTACAGTCGACGGCGAGATAGGCGTTTGCAAGCGTCTGCGCCTCGATTCCCTGCGTCGCGTCAACGACGAGGAGCGCCCCTTCGCAGGCGTTGAGGGAGCGGGACACCTCGTAATTAAAGTCGACGTGTCCCGGGGTATCGATCAGATTGAGGGAATAGGTCTCCCCGTCGGCGGCGGTATAGGAGAGGTTGACGGCTCTCGCCTTGATGGTGATTCCTCTCTCCCTCTCAAGCTCCATATTGTCGAGGACCTGCTCCTCCATTTCCCGGTCGGAAACGGTTCTCGTCAGCTCAAGAATGCGGTCGGCGAGCGTCGATTTTCCGTGGTCGATATGGGCGATAATCGAAAAATTCCGGATTTTTGACTGTCTTTCGGACATAGGTCTCAGGCCTTCCGCCTCTTCGGCGGAAATTCGTCCTTTCCATGAGAATCAAAGAAACTGCGGGGGATTTTTCCCGAGCGGCGCGAGCGACCGCGAGAAACACGGGGCCCTTCGGGGGCCCGGGGCACTCCGGGAAAATTTGCGCCGCGCAAGGTTCCTTACGGTTCAGTCCGCCGTTTGCGGCCTTCCCTTTTAAAACCGGTGCGGCGCTTCCTGCTTTTCCGAGGAAAAGCGCCCTGTGCGTGAAAAATCAGGTTGGGAAAAGATTCCCCGTCTGCGAAAATTTATTTCAGGTCGGTAAGCTCCAGCCCCATGCTTTCGCGGAGCAGGGTGGACAGCCTACAGAGCGGCAGTCCCATGACGGCGAAGAAATCGCCTTCGATTTTCTCGACGAAGGCTCCCGCCCTTCCCTGAATGCCGTATCCCCCGGCCTTATCCATCGGCTCTCCGCTCATGACGTATTCGTCGATCTCCCGGTCGGTAAGCTCCCGGAAATAAACCGCCGAGGAGACCACCGTCGAGGTCTCCGTTCCGCTGTAGATGACGGACAGCCCCGTGTGTACGTAGTGCTTCTTCCCCGAGAGGCGCCGGAGCATCTCTTTTGCCTCGGCAACGCTTCGCGGCTTTCCCAGAATCTCCCAGTTCAGCTCGACCAGCGTATCGGCTCCGATGATGGGACAGCCCTCCGGATGCGTTTCTCCCCAGACCGCCTTGGCCTTCATCTTCGCCCTCTTTTCGGCGAGGTTGGCGGGAATGCTTTCCTCAACGGCACTTTCATCGACGTTCGGGACGATCGGCAGGACGTTCAGTCCGAGCATTCGCAACAGCTCCAGCCTTCGCGGCGAAGCTGAGGCTAAAATAACCTTTTTCATGGACTCTCCGTTTCTCACCGTCTGTGCCGGGTGACGGCCAGCCCGACCAGCACTCCGATGATAACAAAGGTGATAATGGCGATATTGAGTCGGAAGGTCAATCCGAAGGTCAGCGTCAGCACGCTCAGATCGAGGACAAAGGGTGAGGTGATTCCGAAATCAAGGCCGTAATTCAGCCAATTGAGGAAGCTCACCCCTTCGGACAGGTGAGCGATGAGGGAACCGATGACGATTCCCGCGCAGACAAAGAAGAGCAGAATCAGTGAATTTTTCATGTTTTCCGGTGACGTCCTTTCGAGTCATTTTTCCCCTTTTTCGAGGGATTTTTACTCTTTTTTATTATACCACATTTTCCGCAGGATTGCAACCTTTTTTTCGGGGGCGGCGCGGGGGCGCATGAGAAACGGCGGCGCGGGGCGTCCCCTTTCCTTCTTTTGGAAAAATTCCGGTTCCGGTTAGGCAGTCAGAGCGGCGTAGCGGCATCGAGTAGGGCGGAATAGCTCCGCCCTCTCACACCACCGTACGTGCCGTTCGGCATACGGCGGTTCGGTTCTTCTC